>JAZQXQ010000204.1:0-22025 GCA_045632965.1 Clostridia bacterium | reverse complement strand
CGTCATACTGCAGCATGCCGGCGAACAGCACGTCGGGCTTGCGGCCGCGATCAAAGTAGGGGAAATCGGCATGATCGAACGCCATGGAGATTTCCAGCGCGCGGTCGCCGCGGAAGTTAAACAGCACAACGCTGTCGTTATCTTCGATGGTGCCCACGGGCTTGCCGTCCTTGGCGATGACGAAGGCGGGCAGATCCTGATCGATCACGTTTTCTTCGGCGCGGTAGGTTTCAACGGCTTCGCGGGCGGAAGCGAACTGACGACCCTCGCCGTGCACGTGGGTTTCCCAGCCGAGCTTCACCATGTTCCAGTTGGCCTGGTAACGGTCCATGGTGACCTTCATGCGGCCGCCGCCGGAGGCGATGCAGGCATGGAAGGTGTCGTCGTTGAGGGAAGCCATGAAATTTTCGATATCATCAATATACTGGAAGGCGGAGGTGGCGGGCACGTCGCGGCCGTCGATGAGTGCATGCACGCGCACGGTCTTGACGCCCTGCACCTTGGCGTTTTCAATCAGCGCCTTGAGGTGGGAGATATTGCTGTGCACGTTGCCGTCGGAGAGCAGGCCGATGAAGTGCATGGCGGAGTTCTTTTCCACGCAGCGGCCGGTCAGCTCTTGCCACACGGCGGAGGCGAACAGGCTGCCGGATTCGATGGACTCGTTGACCAGCTTGGCGCCCTGGGCGTAGATCTGGCCGCAGCCCAGCGCGTTGTGGCCCACTTCGCTGTTGCCCATGTCATCATCGGAGGGCA
This sequence comes from Clostridia bacterium, assembly GCA_045632965.1. GTDB lineage: Bacteria > Bacillota > Clostridia > Christensenellales > Aristaeellaceae > SFMI01. The sequence goes on along the minus strand of JAZQXQ010000204.1, from coordinate 21,272 downwards.
GACCGACGGCGGTGCCGTGCGCCTGAATGACGTTATTGGGGCAGGTCGCCATCATTTCGTCCAGCGTGGGGGTGTGGGCGTGCATTACCATGTTGCCCAGATCTTTCTCGGTCTTGCCGACGCCGTCCATGACGACGAGCACAACGGGTTTTTTATTCATTGCAGGTCAGATCCTTCCATTTATTTTTAGGGGGATTATGCGGAATGGGATGGGTCTGTCGGCCCATCCCATCTATTATAGCAAAGTATGGTTTCGTATGTCAATCATGATGCGGATGGCAGGGAATGAGCACGGGCTTGTGGCTGTCGGCGCTCTTTTTTTCGCCCATGGGACGACTCAGCGCATCGGCGACGATGGGCAGATATTCCCTGGGCAGCTTGTCCAGCGCTTCAAACATGTGGGCAAAGTGATTTTTGTAGATCTGCTCGGCGTAGCCGGCATACACCTCGCGGCCCAGATCGCTCACGCGCACGACGATATTTTTCTTGTTGCCTTCCAGATAGAATTTTTCCAGCAGGCCCTTTTTCTCCAGCGCGGAAACGAGCTTGGAGAAGGTGGACAGGGCAATGCCAAGGCGCGCGGCAACGATGGACATATTATCGTTGCTTTCCTCGTTTTCCAGCAGATACTCCAGCACCTGAATCTGCGAAAAGGAGAAGGTGACGCCGGATTTGGTGATGGCTTCCTTCTTGTATACGGAAGCATATACGTTGCAATAATGAATCAGTTTTTCCACGATATCGCGATATTCGCCCATCCATTGCAGTTTCATAACGGCACTCCCTTGTGCAATTGTTTTGTGTATTTATGCTTTTGTATGTATATATTGTATAAAAAAGCAAAAATCATTTTATATTATACAAATAAATGAGGAAATTTGCAATAGATAATGGAAAAATCTGCAAGTTCCGACACAAAAATAGAATATTCTTCAAAATTGGATAATATTGTTGCAAAAAGAAAATATTATTGATATAATGAAATCAGCGAATTTCATAAGATGGCTTGCATACCTGTCCTCCGGACGCAATACCTTTATTCCAGAGGAAGATATGGGCATCTTGTGAAAAATAAGAAAGGAGCGTATTTCAAGATGAAACGCAGAATTCTCTCTATCCTGTTGGTGCTGGCGATGATGCTGAACTTCATGCCCGCTTTTGCGGAAAGCGAAGTGACGGCATACACCGGCGATCTTGTTCTGATGCTGACCAATGATATCCATTCCAATCTCGGCCCGTCCAAAATCATGGATGATGCCGGCGCTACCGTCGTAATCGGCGGTGTGGCCCGTTTGGCTGCTGCGCTGGAGATTGAGCGCGCCAAAGCGGAGGGCAAGGTGCTCACGCTGGATGGCGGCGACTATTCTCAGGGCACGCCTTATCAGGATGGCTACCAGAAGGGCTGGGAGCTGCTGAGCCTGGCTGCTCTTGGCATTGAGTACACCACGCTTGGCAACCACGAGTTTGACGTTGGCGATCAGGCCATCGAAAACTCCTACGTGAACGCCCGCGCCAATGCGGAAAAGTACGGCGTTTCCGATCCCCTGCCTCAGCTGGTGACTTCCAACATGTTCATCAAGTATGATGAAGCGGGCAATGTGATTGAATACACCGAAGAGAACATCGTGCCCGACGATCTGTCCACCAACGCCTTCGCCGCCGGCGAATACGCCGAGACCGGCGCCGTCAACTACATTGTGACCGAAGTGAACGGTTACAAGGTGGGTATGTTCGGCCTGGAAGGCGAAAACTCCTACGGCTACTGCAAGAACTCTGACCTCACCCGCTTCGAGTGCGTGCCCGTTGCCAATGTGTACGCCAAGTTCCTCAAGGAAGAAAAGGGCTGCGACATCGTTATCTGCATCAGCCATTGCGGCGACAGTGAAGACGTTGCCATCGCTAAAGGCAGCGAAGGCTATCTGGATGTCATCCAGAGCGCCCACAGCCATACCCTGTATGCCGAACCCATCACCGTCAACGGCGTGATCATCACCTCCACCGGCTGCTACGCGCAGCATCTGGGCGTGCTGAGCCTCAAGAAGGGCGAAGCCGGCTGGGAGTGGATCCAAGGCGAAACCCGCAATATCGATCTGAGCGATGCGTACGTGTTTGACGCCTCTGCCGATACTGCCGAAGCCAAGGCGTACAACAAGCTGGCTGAGCTGGTGAAGCAGTTTGACGCCGAGCTGGTTTCCGGCGACGGTTACTTTGCCAAGCTGGGCATCACCGAAGGCGCGAACGACACGCTGCTGAAGGTTTCTCAGGCCATGCCTTATGTGCCCAAGGTAAACGGCAAGGCCTACGGCTACACCTACGTGCAGTCCCCCCTGACCGCCTTCATCGGTGATTCCTTCAACTATGCTTCCGGCTCCGACGTATCCTTCTTCTTCGGCGGCTACGTCCGTTCCTCCATCTTCGCGGGCGACTTCACCGTGTCTGATGCGTTCAATATTCAGTCCACCGGCGAATCTGCCATCGACCGTAGCGCGGGCGCCAGCCTGATTGTGGCTCCGCTTTCCGGTCTGCAGCTGATTGGTATCTGTGTATTTGACGCCATGTGCTCCGGCACGGCCGAAAACGGCACTGTTCTTTACGGCGGCGCCGGTACGCTGCACTCCGCCGGCATGCGCTACAACTACACGCTGACCGACGGCAAGCTGGGCTGCGATACCACCTCCATTGAAATCTTCAACAAGGAAACCCAGGCCTGGGAGCCCCTGAACCCCGCCAAGGCGTATCTGTGCTCCTTCACCTTCGAATCCACGCAGAACCTCGTTTCCTACATGCCCATGCTGGTCAAGGTGCCCTTCGCTCCCTACGACGAAGCCACCGGTACGTACGCTGAAGTGCCCGCCGACAATACCTCGGACGAATACTATGCGTTCTGGGCTCCCTACGCCAAGGGCGTGGGCGTGCTGGAAGGCACCGAGCTGGAGCTGAAGGCCTGGACGGCGATGTACTACTATGCCAAGACCATGAATGGTCAGATGAGCGATGCTTACCTGCCCGAGAATATCATCCAGACCCGCAATCCCGCCCCCGTTGCTGAAGTGCAGCAATAAAATGGTACGAGCATGGTTACAAATTGTGTCATAATTCAACAGAATGTTTGACACTGATAAATAACTGTGTTAAAATTTGTACAATGAAACGCCTGAAAAAAACGGATAAGGAAAAAGCGCGAAGAATTCTTCTCTCCGCTTTCTCCTTGCCGGCAGGCAAAGAAAAGGAGTTTGATCGATCATGAAAAAGAAGATCCCTCAGCTTCTGCTTATCGTTGCGCTGGTTCTGGTCATCGTCGGCAGCATTGCCGCCTCGGCCTTCAACACCGGCCTTTATACGACGAGCGTGAAGCGCATTTCCTTTGAGACCGAACGCGGTGAGCTCAGCGGTCTGCTGTATATGCCCAAGGACGCCTCTGAGAGCAATCCCCGTCCCGCCGTTGTCGTAACCCACGGGTACCTCAACTCCGGTGAGATGCAGGATACCAACGCCATCGAACTCAGTCGCCGCGGCTACGTCGTGCTGGCGCTGGATATGTACGATCACGGCCATTCTGCGGGCGCCGAAACCAACACCGGCTCCTTCCTCACCTTCTGGCCCCGTTCTCTGTATGATGCCGTTCAGTACATGTACGAGCAGCCCTACGTCCTCAAGGACGAAGCCGGCAACGGTATCATCGGTGTGACCGGCCACTCCATGGGCGGCTTCTCCTCCTCCATGGCTATGTGGTATGACGAGCAGGATTTCGCCACCACCGGCATCCGCAAGATCGCCGCCGGCGTATCCATGGGCTCTGACTTCTCCTACACTGCCTGGCTGGGCCTGACCGTTGACGGCGCTGTTGCTGCCGGCGGCGGCCGCACGATGGGTAAGATCGCCGGTCAGTTCGACGAATTCTTCTTCAACAATGCTGAGGAAAAGGCTCCCGGCACCGTCGTTAAGAAGAACTACGTTGCCACTGCCGAAGGCAAGGCCTTCCTCGAGCAAGAAGCTCCCGAAGCCGGCGTTTGGTACGAAACCGCTGACGGCGGCAAGCGTATCATCTATCAGCCCTACGAAACCCATCCCTGGAACCACTTCTCCACCACCTCCACCGGTTATGTGGTTGAGTTCTACACCGAAGCCTTCGCCGATTACAACGAAGGCATCAAGGATATTCCTGCCGACAACCAGATCTGGATGTGGAAGGAAATCTTCTCCTGCGTGGCTCTGATCGGTCTGATGCTGGCTGTTGTGCCCGCCATCATGCTGATTGTCAAGCTGCCCTTCTTCTCCAAGGCCGTCACCGGTAAGGTTGCGCCCATGAAGAGCGGCGCGGGCCTTGGCACCATCGCCATCCTGCTGTTCGCTATCCTCGTTCCCGCCCTGATCTTCCCCGCTTGCGTTGGCGCCGGCGGCTCCAAGGATTGGATCTTCAAGATCAGCGTTCTGCTGGGCGTGGTTGGCCTGTGCGCCTTCCCCTTCTACTTCAAGAGCAAGGAAAAGAAGTTCCTGTTCGGCGGCATCGGCCTGCTGGTTGGTTCTGCCGGTCTGGCCTGGACCATGGAAGCTGCCAAGTTCGCCGGCGATGCTCCCAGTGTGAACGACATCGCTTACTGGACGCTGGCCTGCGCCTTCCTGGCCATCATCGTTCTGTCTCTGGTTTATCTGTTTGTCAAGGCTGATCAGGGCGCGAAGCTCGAAAACTACGGCCTCAAGGCCAGCCCCATTGCGATCCTTGCCTCTCTGGCTACCGCCGTTGTCGGCGTGATCGCCGTGTACGTGGTCGTCTTCGTAATCGACGCGATCTTCAAGACCGACTTCCGTCTGTGGGTATTTGCCTTCAAGACCTTCGAGTTCTCCATCCTGCCCAAGATCTTCTACTATCTGCCCACCTTCCTGCTGTACTACATCGTGTCCTCCTCTGCGATCGCGATCAACTGCAACACCGAAAAGCTGCAGGGCTGGAAGGGCTATGTGCTGGCTATGCTGCTCAACGCCGGCGGTATCACCGTCCTGCTGCTGAACCAGTACGGCACCCTGTTTGCCACCGGCGTCGCCGAATATCCCGGCATGGCGCTGCCCGGCATCCTGCTGGTTGCTATGGTTCCCACCCTGGCCATCGCCGGCTGCTTCAGCAAGGCGCTGTATAAGCGCACCGGCAACATCTGGACGCCTGCGTTCTTCAACGGCATCCTGATGACCCTGATGACCATCGCCAACACCTGCATTTACAACCAGTAATTGAAAACAAAAAAAGAGACTGCCTTCGGGCAGTCTTTTTTTGACGGTTTATTTGTTTGTTCCCCAGTCGCCTACCTGATTGACCATGCTGGCGCCCTTGGGGCCGCCCAGGTTGGGCAGCGCGGCCTCTTCATAAGCACGCCACTGCGCCCAGAAGTGCGCCCCCAGCTCGTTTTTTTCATCCTCCCATTCGTCGCGCAGGGCAAACAGCTTTTCGCGCAGACGGGCGGTCAGCTGCTCATAGCCCTGAATGCCAAACAGGTTCTTTGTTTCCAGCGGATCCTCTTTGAGGTTGAACAGCTGCGTGAGCTTGAGATCGCTTGTGCGGTATTCGATCAGCTTGTAGCCGTTTTCCACCACGCCGCGCATGCGGGAATGGAAGGCGAGATACAGCGCGTCACGGCTGACATACTGCTTTTCTTCAAACATTTTTGCAAAGCTCCTTCCTTCGACGCTTGCGGGGATGCCGATGCCGCACAATTCGCACAGCGTGGGATAGATATCCAGCAGATACACATAGCGTTCGTCGGTCTGATCCTTGGGGATGCCCGGGCCCGCCATGATCAGCGGCACGCAGACGCTGTGCTCAAAGATATTCTGTTTGCCCATCAGCCCGTGCTGGCCGATGGCCAATCCGTTGTCGCCTGCAAGCACGATGATGGTGTTGTCAAGCTCGCCCTTTTCTTTAAGCGCGGCAAGGATGCGGCCGATATTTTCGTCGATGTGGCTGATCATGGCGTAATAATCGGCGATGTGCTGCCGTACCTTCTGCGGATCGCGCGGATAGCTTTCCACCGTTTCGTCGCGGCCGGCTGCCCAGCCGAAATTGACGGTGGGCATTTCGCTGAAATTTTCCGGCAAAGTGATGTCCTCCGCTTTGTACATATTGCGGAATTTCTCCGGCATGGTGCGGGGATCATGCGGCGCGAGGTAGGAAATGTACATGAAAAACGGCTTGTTGCTGTCGTATTCGCGGATGTATCTGACGGCGGAATCGGAGAAAAGATCGGTGGAATGATAGCCCGCGTTAATGCGCTGCGCACGCACGCGCACCACGTCGCTGGACGCGGAGAAATTGGGCGTGAAGGGGATTTCCTTTTCATACCTGCCCGTTTCGTCAAAGTCGTTCACCGGCACGTTCCAGTGATCCCACATGCCGCCGAAGAAGATGTTTTCGCCCGCGTCAAAGCTGCGCGCAAAGCTCTCCACGCCGTTGTGCCATTTGCCGCTTTCCATGGAGTGATAGCCGTTGTTGAGGAAGCACTGGCCCATCGTCACCTGATCTTCCGGGATGTTGCGGCCGCATGCTTCCAGATGGAAGAGCGTTTTGCCGGAGTTGATCATCGCGCGGGAGGGCATGCACACGGCGGATGCTGTGCCGCCAGGGATGTGCGCATTGACAAAGGAGGTGCCCATGCGCACAATGCGGTCGATGTTGGGCGTAAAGATTTCATCGTTGCCAAGCGCATGGATGGTGCCGCAGCGCTGGTCGTCGGTGAGCAGAAACAGGACGTTCGGACGCTTTTTCATGCGTTTTTCTCCTTTAGCGGTGTTATTCTTCGCCGCGCGCGGCGATGGCGGCGGTGAGCAGGCTGACGGATTTTGCCTTGCCGCGCATCAGCTCCCGTGCGCATTCGCGGGCGGTGGCGCCGGTAGTGCGGATGTCATCCACCAGCAAGATCCGCAGCCCCTGCACGCCGGAGGTAAGGACAAAGGCGTCGCGCACATTCCTTTGCCGCTGCGAAACGGTCAGATCCTTTTGCGGGCGGGTGTAGCGCGTGCGTTTGAGCGGCAGAAGGACGGGCAAGCCGGCCTTGGGTGACAGAAGATGGCACAGCGTTTCAGCCTGATTGGCGCCGCGGGCGCGCTGCTTGCGCGCGTGCAGCGGCACGGGCACCAGCGCGTCGTATTCGCCCTTGGCGATCAGCGGCAGCATGTATTGCGCCAGCACCTGCGAAGGATCATCCTGATGGCGGAATTTGAGCAGCAATATCAGATGGCGGGCGACGCCGCGATAATGAAAGGGCGCAAGGCCGCGCCGGATGCCGCCGAGCCCATGTTGCTTGCAAAAGGCGCAGCTGCCGTTTTCGTCCAGGGGCGATGCGCAGCGCGGACAGGCGTTTTCGTCGATTTTGAGCAGCTCCAGCTTGTCAAGGCATTCTTCGCACAGACCGGAGGGCGGCGTGGCGTTGCGCGGATGGCGGCAATACATGCAGGTGGCCCCGCGCGGAAAGAGAAGATCAAGCAGCTTCATACATGAATTTTAGGCATCTCCTGCAGGCGCTGGGAAAGCGCCGTGTAGCGCCGGGCGATGTGATTGTTATGCACCATGGCGGCGATGGCGTCCTCGCGGCCGACCAGCACCACCAGCTCCCTTGCGCGCGTGAGCGCGGTGTAGAAAAGATTGCGCGTGAGCAGCATGGGCGGGCCGCCCACAGCGGGCATCACCACGGCGCGGAACTCGCTGCCCTGGCTTTTGTGCACCGACAGGCAATAGGCAAGCTCCAGTTCTTCCAGCATGCCGTATTCATATACCGCCATGCGCTCGTCGTCAAAGAGCACGGTGACGGTTTTGTCGTCGTTATCTACCAGCAGTACCGTGCCCATATCGCCGTTGAACACGCCCTGCCCCTCATGGCCTTTTTCGTCTTCCCATTCAAGGTTATAGTTGTTTTTGATGTGCATCACTTTGTCGCCTGTGCGGAAAATGCCGTCACCGTAGGCGATTTCTTCTTTATCCGGCCCGGGCGGATTGAGTGCGGCTTGCAGCATGACGTTGAGCGCATTCACGCCGCAGGCGCCCTTCTTGGTGGGGGCGAGCACCTGAATCTGGCGCATGGGATCGCCGGACTGAAGGAAATTGGGCAATCTCGTTTTGCATAGCTCCACGATGGTTTGCGCGGCGGATTCGGCGTAGGGCTTGCGCTCGAGGAAAAAGTTGCTGCCCTTTAAATTGACCTGCGGCATTTCGCCGTGGTTGATGGCGTGGGCGTTGCGAACGATCAGACTGCTTTCTGCCTGACGGAAAATTTCATTGAGGCGCACCGAAGGGATGGCATTGCTTTGCAGAATGTCGCCCAGCACGTTGCCTGCGCCGACAGAGGGCAATTGATCGGCGTCGCCCACCAGGATCAGCCGTGCGCCCACGGGCAGCGCACGCAAAAGCGCGCGCATGAGGAAAACGTCGACCATCGACATTTCGTCGACGATCAGACAGGTGCAGTCGAGGGGATTTTCTTCGTCGCGGATAAATTCGCTCTCGTCGCCGCCGTATTCAAGCAATCGGTGGAGCGTGGAGGCTTCCTTGCCGGTAGCCTCGCTCATGCGCTTGGCGGCGCGGCCGGTGGGCGCGGCAAGGCATACGCTTTCGCTGTCAAGGAGCGACAGAATGCAGTTGATAATGGTGGTTTTGCCTGTGCCGGGGCCGCCGGTAATGACCAGCAGGCCTTCCTGCACAGCCATGGAAATGGCCTGACGCTGTGTTTGAGAAAAAGAAATGCCGTGCGCGTTTTCGTAGGCGGTGATCTGCGCGGATACCGTGGCGCGCATCACCACCTGCGCCGCACCCAATTGCTCGTGCAGACGCCGCGCGATCTCTGTTTCGGCCTGCCACATCTGCGGCAGGAAAACGCCTTCCGTGCCGTCCTCCATGATGTGACAGCGCAATTTGCGGTTGAGAATCAGCGCGGAGACGTGGTTTTCGAGCAGGCTTTTATCTACCCGCAAAAGCTGCCCGGCGCGCTGCATCAGTTCGTTCATGGGCAGGTAGGTGTGGCCCGAGGACGCGGCGGCTTCCTGCAGGGCGTAGATCAGCCCCGCGCGCAGTCTGCCTTCGCTTTCCGCCGCCACGCCCATCGACAGGGCAATGCGGTCGGCGGTTAAAAAGCCCACGCCCTGCACATCCTCCACCAGCCGGTAGGGATTGGCGAGGATGATTTCCTTTACGCGGTCGCCGTAGACCTTGCTGATTTTGACGGCCAGCGCAGGCGTTACGCCGTATGATTGCAAAAAGACCATCGCCTGCCTTACGGCATATTGCTCGCGGAAGCTGTCGGCGATCTGCGCGGCGCGCTTTGTGCCGATGCCGGCGATCTCCGTCAGCCGGTGCGGCTGCTCGCTGATGATATCCAGCGCCTTGACGCCAAACTCCTGCACGATCAGCCGCGCGGTAGCGGGGCCTACGCCGCGGATGAGACCGGAGGAGAGATAGCGTTCCACGCCTAGCAGCGTGGAGGGCTTTAATATTTCACACTGCGCGGCCTTGAACTGTTTGCCGTACTGTGGGTGCATGACCCATTCGCCCTGAAAGACGGCCTGCTCGCCGGCGGCCATTTCGGGCATGACGCCAACCACGCCCACGTTTTCACGTCCGGCGCGGATCTGCAGTACGGTATAGCCGTTTTCTTCATTGCGAAACAGCGTTTCTGTGATTGTGCCGCGAATTTCTTCCATAATTATTCCTTATTCCAAAGACCGTAGCGATCTTCATCCTTGAGCGCGGTGAGCAGGTATTCCTTGGCGCGCGGATAGCGGCGCGTCAGATCCTCAAGCAGCTCCTTGATTTCCTGCCGCGTGGTGTGGCCGTCGACGGGACAAGGGTTTTTGACCACGGGGACGCTGAGCTTTTTCGCCAGATGGATCACGTCCTTTTCGGGGGCGTAGATCATGGGGCGGATGACGGTGATATCCTGCTCGTCCATGTGCGTGACGGGGTGGAAGGTGTGCAGCCGGGCTTCGTAAAGCACGCTCATCAGCAGCGTTTCCTCTGCGTCCTCGCGGTGATGGCCGAGTGCCAGCTTGTTGCAGCCGGCCTCCTTTGCCATGCGGATGAGCGCGCCGCGGCGCAGCCTTGCACACAGGGCGCAGGGATTTTCCGCCTTTCTGACTTCAAATAACTGGTAAAACAGATCGGTTTCTTCGACAATATACGGAACGTCGATTTCTTCGCACAGCTTTCGGATGGGCGAAACATCAAAGGGCTCGCCGGGCTTTAAGGTGATGGCGACAACGTCAAAGGGCTTGATAGAAAACTGAGAATAGATTTTCAGCGCGCGCAGAAGCACAAGGCTGTCCTTGCCGCCCGATACGCCCACGGCCACGCGGTCGCCCGCCTGGATCATGGAAAAATCCGTATCCGCGCGGCGGATATCGCCCAGCAAACGCTTCATGCGCACACCTCTTTTCTGTAAATTCGTACTTTTTATTATAGCATAAGAAAGTATGCAGGTGCAATGTATTCTCCCTTGAAATGCGAACGAATGTTTGCTATAATATCAAAAAAGGAGGCGGCTTATGGAACGCACGATCACCAGGGAACAGGCGCGCAGATTTATATTGCGCCGCCAGGGGCTGACGGGGGAATACCGCTATCACGGCACGCAGGGCGTGATTGATTTCACGCGCGCGGCGGGGTGCGTGCAGTATGACCCGGTGGATGTGTGCGGCCGCAGCCCGGAACTGACGTATCTTTCGCGCGTTAAAGATTACAAAAGTGAATATATGTACGCAGCATTGTATGATCAGCGCGCGCTGGTGGATTATTTTGACAAGAATCTGTGCATCCTGCCTGCCGAGGATTATCCCTGCTTTGCGCGCACAAGGGCGTATCATCAAAGCCCCGAGCGCAGAAGCTATGAAATTGTGGAAAGGATTGCGCCGCAGGTGCGCGCTTTTTTGCGGGAGCACGGGCCGGCGTTTTCCGAGGATCTGCCCGATATGGGCCGCGCGGACTGGTATTGGAGCAGCACCACGGCGGCACGCGCGGCGATGGAGAGCATGTATTTTCGCGGCGAACTGTGCGTGCATCATAAGGAGGGCACGCGCCGGTGTTTTGACTTTGCGGAAAACTGCCTGCCCGGGGAGATTATCGCTGCGCCCGATCCGTATCCCGATGACGATGATCACCGCGCGTATCTGCTGTACCGGCGCATCGGCGCGGCGGGTATGCTGTGGAACAGGCGCAGCGACGCGCATCTGTGCATTCCTGATTTTTCGGCGAAGAACAGGGAAAAGGCGTATCGGCAGCTGCTGGATGCGGGGAAGATCGTGCCGGTGAAGATCGAAGGGCTGAAAGACGGGTTTTATCTGCAAAGCGCGGATGAGCCGCTGCTGGAGGCATGCTGCAGCGCGCAGTATGCGCCGCGCACGGAATTGATCGCCCCGCTGGATTCCTTTCTCTGGGACAGAAAGCAGATCGAGGCGCTGTTTGATTTTTCATACACGTGGGAGATTTATACGCCCGCCGAAAAGCGCAGGTACGGCTATTACGTGCTGCCCGTGCTGCAGGGCGAGGAATTGGTGGGGCGGATTGAGTGCGTGCGCGACAAAAAAGCGGGCGAATTGCAGGTGCGCGCCTTCTGGCCGGAAAAGGCGTATGACCGCGCGGCGCTGCGCGGTGCGCTGGAGCGGCTGATGCGCCTCAACGGCATGAAAAAACTGCGTTTTCCGCGCAAAGAAACACATATTGTGCCGTAAAGATACAGAATTTACCGTCTTTGGTCACAATAAATATTTACTTTTTATTAAGATGTGTTATAATATAAGATGCTTTATGACGAAAATGTTTCGGAAAGGAGATTGCGCATGAGTGAAAATCGCAAAAGGTATTCCTCCGCGCCGCTGTACGGACTGAAGAATAACAGCCGCAATCAGGGCGGCGGCTTTCAGGTGCCCATGGAGGAGCCGCGCCCCGTACAGCCGCGTCCGCAGCGGCAGCGCAATTTCGTTTTTTTGCAGGTGTGCCTCACGCTGATTCTGCCCATCCTCTTTATTGTGGCGCTGATTCTGGGCTACAGTGAGGTGCACTGGGGCTTTGTGGCCTTGTCTTGCCTGGCGCTGCTTTGCATGTGGGCGCTTGGCGCCTTCATTCCGCAGGCCAGAAAGACCATGACGCTGATTTATACCGCCCTGATGATGGTGTCTTTGGCGGCGGCGCTGTGGTTCACCACGTCGCTTATGCAGCCGCCGGAGGATAACACGACGGGCGGCGGCACCGATCTGTCCGGCTTGTTTGGCCGCGATGTGACGGCCAGCGATGTGACCGCGCTTTCCAACAGCGTGACCAATGCGAATATCAGCCCCAGCAGTGTGCAGCCCCAGGTAACGCCCGATTCCCGCTCGCAGGCGCAGGAGCGGCTGGAGCAGTTTATGAACAGCTGGATGAACCTGGATTACACAGCCATGCTGGATTATTGCTCGCCCGCGTGGAAGAATTCCAAGTCCAATCCCGAGCAGGCCATTTTCAAGGTGCGCGGCACGCAGACGCCCACACAGTTTGAAATCACCTATGTGTCGGGCAACGATGCGGATGATTCGCGCACGATCACCATGGAGGCGCTGATCGACCGCGGCGACGGCAACGAGCCCTCGCGCTATCGCTATGAGGTGCTGATGCTGCGTGTGAACGGCCAGTGGTATGTGGATCCCGATTCTTTGACGACCGCCACCAAGGTGGTAAACGCCGGCACGCCCACGGTTCATTATACTTTGATGCCCACCAACAGCCCCGATCCCAACCAGATCCTGTATTACAATCCGGACGGCGGCTCCTACTATCATACGGATGACAATTGCTCCAGCACGAGCATCAAGTATCTGCCGCTTAGGGGCTCCTTCCGCTACAGCGAGATCGCCAATTACGATCTGAAGCCTTGCAGCAAGTGCAATGCGCCCAACCGCTGATTATAAGCCGGAAAGCAGATTTTTAAGACCGACGACAACCGATAACTGACACCGCTTGAGCGCCGCGCCCACCCGCGCGGCGCTTTGGCTGTTTTGGGCGGATTCGCATTCCTGGGCGATGAGGGTGAGCAGATCGCATATTGTCTGCGCGCCGGCGGGGATTTCGCCGGGGAAAGCGCTTGCGAGCGTATTGTGAAGCGCGCGGCAGGTGGCGCTTTCGGACATGAGGGCTTCAAGCGCATCGGTGGCGGTGATTTCGCTTGTATCAAGCTGCGAGGACAAAGTAAAAAACTTCATGCTCAGCGCATCCAGATAGGTAAAAATATCGCTGACTGCCTGCAATTGTGTATGCGTGCCGGCGGCGCGCAGCGTGACGGGCTCTTCGTTGCAGGCCTGAATGTAGGTGGCCACGCCCTGCTCGCTCAGATGCGTCTGCACGCTCTGCGCCTCGGCGCGCGTGGGATAGGCTGCGGCATACACGCGGTAAATATCGTTTTCCTTTAAAACATAGCCTGCCGCGCCGCGGGAAATAAACTGCTGGGAAAGCTGCTGCGCGGCATTTTCCTGCGTAAAGGCGCCCAACTGCAGGGCATACCAGCTGCGGCCGGAAAGTGAAATCTCCACCGCATCATGCGAGGTATCGGGCGCGGGCGTGGCAGTTGACTGCGCAGACAGGGAAAACGGCAGGGAGATGGGCATTTTTTGGCGCATGGCGATAGATACGGCGATGATCAGTGCGCAAAGAACAAGGCACAGCGCGATGCGCGCAAACGGATGGCCTGTTTTATAGCTTTGAGTTCTGAGTGCTGGCGAGCGCATGCTGTGACCTCCTTTTGCAAAAGATACTATGAAAAAAAGGGACGCGATATGCGTCCCTTGGCGTTTATATATTGCATGCTGATGGCAGCATGATTAAGTGTTCTGTTCCCGAATAATGGTGGTATATAGCCTGGCAAGCTGCTGCGCGTCCATCAGCACGGGCACGGGATACAGGGGATTGGCCTCCCTGGCGGCGTGGGCGGCCATCAGGGGGATATCCTCCGTTTGGATGCCGGGCAGCGTTTGGGGGATGCCCATGCGCGCGTTCATCTGCCGGATGGCCAGGATGAACTTTTGCGCAGCCTCGGCGGGAGCGTCGCTTTCGTGCGCTATGCCCGCGGCAATGGCCAGATCGCGCAGCTTTTTATGAATTTTTGCGCCGTAGGCTTCAAGGATGTTGGGCAGCAGCACGGCGTTGGTCAGCCCGTGCGGCAGATTATACTGCCCGCCCAGCGAATGCGCCATGGCGTGCACATAGCCCACGTACGATTTGGAAAAGGCGATACCGGCGGCGTACGCAGCGCGCAGCATGTGGCGGGGGGCGTTCAAATTGCTGCCGTTTTCGTATGCTTTTTCAATGTTTGCGAAGATCAGCGAGACGGCTTCGACGGCCAATTTCCGTGTTTCGCGCGTGGTGGAGCGTCCGATATAGGCTTCCACCGCGTGGGTCAGCGCATCCATGCCGGTGGCGGCCGTCAGGTGCGGGGGCAGCGACAATGTAAAGCGCGGGTCCAGCACTGCGTAATGCGGGATCAGCGGGAAGGAATTGATGGTGTATTTGTGGTGCGTTTCGTGATCGGTGATGACGGCGGTGAGCGTCACCTCGCTGCCCGTGCCCGCGGTGGTGGGGATGGCGATGAGCGGCGGCAGACGGCGCAGCACGCGCAGAAGGCCCTTGAGCTTGTTCATCTGCTTATCGGGATACACAATGCGCGCGCCCACGCCCTTGGCGCAGTCCATGGCGGAGCCGCCGCCCAAAGCGATGATGCACGAGCAATTGTTCTTCAGATACATTTCGCGCGCTTCTTCGACGTTGGCCACCGTGGGATTGGGCTGCGTGCCGTCATAGATCACGCATTGGATGTGATTCTTTTCAAGCAGCGCTTCGATGTCATGGGTCAATCCGTTCTGGCGCAGCATTTTATCGGTGACCAGCAGCACGGAATGGGGCTGCAGCTTTTCCATCAATCCGGCAAGCTCGTCCACGCAGTCAAAGCACTGCGGCTCACGGTAGGGAAGCAGCGGCAGCAGCAGACGGAATGCGCCCTGATAGATGCGGCAGTAAGCTTTATAGAGAAAATGCATGATAAAAAGGATCCTTTCCTGCGGCTTTGCATCATAAAGCCTCTTTCCGGCATTATATCCGGGGGGACGGGGCGTGTCAACAAGCATATTATTTTAATGACAGACGGCGGGCAGGTGTGGTATACTATATTGATTATATCAGGCGAGGTGTGCCAATATGCAATATCACATCGATACGATACCCGTTTGGGATGCTGTTAAACTGGGTGGCGAGTGCCCGCTGTGCGCGCTGCGCCGCAAAATTGAACTGGCGGATGTGGACCGCTGTCTTGGGGGCTCGGTGATGGAGCCCGATACCCGCGTGCGCGTCAATGAAAAGGGCTACTGCCAGCGCCATCATATATTGATTTTTGCCCAGCAGAATAAGCTGGGGCACGCGCTGATGACGCATACGCATCTGATTGAAACTGAGCAGAAAGCGCAGAAGATACTGGACGACGCCGTGCAGGGTGCGCAGGCGGGCGCCGGCGCGCCGCTGCCCAAGCGCCTGCTCAAAAAGGACGGCAGCCGCGAGGCGCTCAAAGACGCGGCGGACAGGCTGGAGGCGCTTACATCCACCTGCATCCTGTGCGAGAGCATTGATGAAAATATGAAGCGCTATGCGTATACTTTGCTGTATCTTTACGGCAAGGAGGCTTCCTTCCGCAAGGCGTTTGAGGAAAGCAAGGGCGTGTGCCTGAAGGACGCGGCGCTGCTTTTGCGCATAGCGGGCGAAACGCTGGACGCCAAAAAACAGGCGGAGTTTGCCGCGGCGCTGCAAAAGCTGATGAATGAAAACCTCTCGCGCGTGGAAAAGGATCTGGAGTGGTTCACGCTCAAATTTGACTACCGCAATGCCGACAAGCCCTGGAACAACAGCCGCGATGCGCTGGAGCGCGCCATCACCAAGCTGCGCGGCTGGTGCGTGGGCCAGGAACCCAATCCGAAGGACTGAGGAAGCTTGATGAAAAAGTATGTAGGGCTTTTGTGCCTGCTTGTGTGCGCCGCGCTGCTTACGGGCTGCGGCGGAAAAAAGAATGATCCCGCGCCCACGGCCACGCCGGATGCTGCGCTGGTGATTTCCGCCCAGCCCGACGAAAGTGCGGCGGATGATTCGCTGGCGACGCTGTATTTCCGCTATCAGGATACGGCGCTGCTCAGGCAGGAAACGCGCAGGATGACCATATTGCCCAATGAAACGCGCGAGCGCGCGCTGGTAAACGCCCTGCTTGCGGGCTCCATGGAGGGCAGCGAGGCGCTGTTCCCGCCGGGGGTGGAGGTGCTTTCCACCCAGGTGCAGGAGGGGGTCGTGTTTGTCACCTTCAACGAGGCGCTGTACGGCCGCTATGAAAATGAAAGCGCGCAGACGGATACAGCCGAGGCCGCGCTGCGCAGACAGCTGGCGATGGACGCGCTGGCGGCGACGCTGACGGAGAGCGGAGAGTATCATGCCGTGCAGGTGCTGGTGCGCGCCGAATCGCAGGTGGGCTCCTCCATGCGGCTGAAAAAGAGCTATTTTCTGGAAGACAGCGACCAGCCGTGCGATCTGATCACGCGCAGCGAAAACCATCTGATGACGCCGGCGAACGTCACCCACTGTTTGCTGCAGGCATGGCAGCAGCGCAGCTTTGACACGCTGTACCCTCTTATGTCCTCGCATGAGGATGCAAAACTGCTGCCCTCTCAGGCGCTGTTTTCCGAGGCCTTTGCTCAAAGCGAAATGCTCATTGCCTATACGCTCACGCCGGGCAGCGTGTCCGTTGACGGCTCAAGCGCCGTGGTGTGCGTGGATATGACGCTGCGCCGCAGCGACGGCAGCGAGCATGCGGTGAAGGCCTGGCCGCTGCGCCTCACGCGCGAGGGCGGGGCGTGGAAGGTATCTGTCAGCACGCTGCAATCGCTGATGCAGCTGAGCGAGGATTGATATGAAAATGAAATGCAAAAAGATTTGCGCGCTGCTTTTGTGCCTGATGACGGCCCTTGCTTTGACGGGCTGCACGTCGGGCATCACGGCGCTCAATCATGAAACGAGCGTGACGCTGCCGCCCACGCAGGTTTCCTGGAAGGCGCCCACGGGCGATACCAGTCAGGAATTGACGCAGAGCGTCATTTTGTACGTGCCCGATATCACCGGCACGCGTCTGATTGCCCAGCCCGACCGCATCAGCTATTCGGCGGCGCGCCATCCGGCGGAGGCGACGCTCAGACAATTGTTTGCCTTTGCGGGCAACAGCGCAGCTACGGCGCTGACGCAGGGCGTCACGCTGCAGCTGAGCACCGTCAATCCCGTGGAAATTTCCGGCGATACCGCGACGGTGAATCTTGGCGCCGGCGCGCTGACGCTGTCGCACAGCGAACTGTACGTCGCCTGTCAGGCCATTGCCAATACGCTGTGCCAGTGGGGCGATATCAAGTATGTCAATGTGCTGGTCAGCTCGGCTCAGCCCGGCCTGGACGTGGGCGCGAGCGTGCCGGCCGGCTGCTTTACGCAGAACCTGAGCGACACCATCGACACGCTCTCGTCCTATGCGCAGTCGCTCAGCCAGACAAGCGCCGACCGCCGCTTTTCCACCGCGGCCACGCTGTATTATCCTGCGTATTCCGGCAAGGGCATCCTGGCGGAGACGCGCGTGATCAATTTTCCTTCGCGCAGCAAAACAACGCTGATTGAAACGCTGCTGGACGCGCTTTCTTCCGGCGCGCAGATTCTCAAAGGCGTGCCTGCCGTGCCCGCGCTTGCGGGCTATCTGGAAAAGGAGCCCGAGGTGAAGGACGTGGCGGTATCCGGCGGCCAGCAGGCGGCGCTGTATTTCAGACCGTCCTTCAACGACGCGCTCATTTCCGCTGGCATTCCGCGCTCGGTGATGATGGCCTCGCTCACCTATACCATCACCACCTTTGTGCCGGGCATCAGCGGCGTGACGGTGTATATCGGCGACGAACTGGTAACTGCCATCGTGCCCAGCGGTGTTTATGAAGGCGCGGGCGAGACCATCAGCTTTGAAGGCGGGCTGATGCGCCGCAGCAGCTTTGCTAATTTCCTTTTGTCGCAGGTCACGCTGTATTTTGCCACGCAGGAGGGCAAACTGGCGGCTGCCGAGCGGCCCGTGCCTTATTATCAGGCGCGCTCGGCGCGGTATTTGCTCAGCTGTTTGATGGAGGGTCCGCAGCCCTTTGACAGCGTGAGCGGACTGAAAAGCGTGCTGCCCGAGAATGTGAAGGACGCCGACCTTCTGGGCGTGGCGGTGAATGAACGCCGCGTGCTGCTCAATTTTTCCCAGGGCTTCATGAACGAATGCCGGGGCTATGACGAAACGCAGGAAAAGCTGCTGATTTACGCCATGGTCAACACTCTGACGGAACTGCCCTATATCAGTTCGACGGTGCTGTTTGTGGCGGGCGCGCAGCCCGAATCCCTGTGCGGATATATGTATCTGCCGGGCGAATTCATGCGCAATACGGCGCTGGTGAAGCAAAATTGACAAGTGCATAAAAATTGTACAAAGATTGTATTTGTGTATTTTTATGCTTGACTTGCGCCCGGAATGTGCATATAATAATCCCCATAAAAGCAAGGATCGGGAAACGTATTGCTCCCAAAGCATTTTCACAGAGAGTCTCCGGCGCTGGGAAGGAGGCAAAGTGCAGGGCAAGAATTCATCCCGTTAGCTGCCGCCTGAAGGGCTTCTGAGTAGGGCGCGCCGGAGTTCCACCGTTACAGGGAAGGGGCAATGTTGGTTGTCCGGCGAGGCTTTGCTTTACGCATAGCAAAATTGAGGTGGTACCGCGGATTTGTTATTATCCGCCCTCTGATTGTTTCAGAGGGCGGTTTTTATTTTGATTCATCGCCGGGGAAACCGGTTATGATAAACATTATTTCAGGGAGGATCTTATCATGAAAAAGCTGCTTGCTACTCTTCTTTGCATCGCACTGTGCATCTCCTGCATGACCGCGTTTGCGGATGACAAGCTGTATATTGGCGTTATTCAGCAGATGGACCATGTGGCGCTGAACTCCGCGCGCGAAGGCTTTATCAAGGCGCTTGCTGATAACGGCTATGTGGACGGCGAGAACATTGAACTGCACCTGCAGAACGGCCAGGGCGAAATGTCCAACCTGGCGACCATCGCCGATATGTTTGTGGGCGACAACGCCGATCTGATCCTGGCCATCGCCACCAACGCCGCCACCACCATGGCGACCAAGACCGTTAACAATCCCATCCCCGTGCTTGGCACTGCCATCACTGACTATGTGAGCGCCGGCCTGGTTGAAAGCAACGAAAAGCCCGGCTACAATATTTCCGGCACCTCCGATATGAACCCCGTGGACGCGCAGATCAAGCTGATCAAGGAACTCTTCCCTGACTGCCAGACCGTGGGCGTGCTCTATACCTCCAGCGAAGTCAACTCCGTGCTGCAGGCCAAGATGGCCAAGGAATCCATCGAGGCGCTGGGCATGAAGTATGTGGAAGTGACCGTTGCCAACACCAATGATGTGCAGCAGGCCACGCAGCAGATTGTCACCATGTGCGACGCCATCTACATCCCCACCGATAACGTATTTGCGGCCTCCATGCCCGGCGTGCTGAACGTGACGCAGGACAGCAAGACCCCCGTTATCCCCGGCGAAAGCGGCATGACGATGTCCGGCGGCCTGTGCACCCTGGGTATCAGCTATTATGACCTGGGCTACGAAACGGGCCTGATGGCGGTCAAGGTGCTGCAGGGCGCGGATATCTCCCAGATGCCCGTGCAGTTCGCCACCACCGGCTTTGAATACTGCTTCAACAAGACGGTTGCCGATCTGATCGGCTTTGAAATTCCCGAACAGTATCTGCCCTATGCGCAGGAAATGGCCGAATAAGCAAGGTTTAAAAATGCATATCTCCGGGCGGAAAATCCGTCCGGAGATATGCGCACTTTATGATTTTTTTGTAAGGACGGTTGAAACATGACACAGGTATTGCTGGGCGCGGTGTCGCTGGGTCTTTTGTGGGCCATTATGACGATCGGCGTGTATATTTCCTTCCGCGTACTGGATATGGCCGATATGTCGGTGGAGGGCACGCTGCCGCTGGGCGCGGCGGTTGCTTGTATTCTGATTACGAAGGGTACAAACCCGTATCTGGCTTCGCTTATCGCCATGCTGTGCGGCGCTGCTGCGGGCATGGTGACGGGCCTTTTACACACCAAGCTCAAGATCCCTGCGCTTTTGTCGGGTATTTTGACGATGACGGCGCTCTATTCGATCAACATGCGCATTATGGGCAACAGTCCCAGCGTGTATATCCTGCGCAAGCCTACTGTCTTTAAGCCCTTGCAGAATCTGGGCATCAACGCCAACTGGTCCATGATCATCGTGGGCTTTGTCAGCGCGATGCTGATTATCACTATTCTTTACTGGTTCTTTGGCACCGAGCTTGGCTCTGCCATCCGCGCCACCGGCAACAATCAGCGCATGGTGCGCGCGCAGGGCATCAATACCGATACGATGAAGATCCTCGGTCTGATGCTGGGCAACGGTCTGGCGGCGCTCAGCGGCGCGTTCATCGCGCAGAATCAGTCCTTTGCCGACGTGCAGATGGGCACGGGCAGCATCGTGATCGGTCTGGCCTCGCTGATCATCGGCGAAGTGCTCTTTAACAGCCGCGGCTTCTATGGCCGTCTCTTTGCACTGATCCTGGGCGCGCTGGTGTATCGCCTGATCATCGCCATGGTGCTCAAATTCGGCATGAATCCCAACGATCTCAAGCTCTTTACCGCCATCACCGTGGCGATTTGCCTGTGGCTGCCGCAGGGAAAGCAGCTGCTGCGCACCGTTCAGAAATCCATGAAAAAGGAGGCTGCCTGACATGCTGGAAGTAAAAAACCTGACCAAGGTGTTCAACGCCGGCACCGTCAATGAAAAAGTGGCGCTCTCCAAAGTGGATCTGACGCTGCATGCCGGTGATTTTATCACCGTGATCGGCGGCAACGGCGCGGGTAAATCCACGCTGCTCAACAGCATCGCCGGCGTGTTCCCCATTGACGAAGGTCACATTTACCTTGACCATGTGGAAGTCACCCGCCTGCCCGAGCACAAGCGCGCCAAATATCTCGGCCGTGTGTACCAGGATCCCATGATGGGCACGGCGGCGTATATGAATATTGAAGAAAACCTGGCGCTGGCGTATCGCCGCGGCAAAATGCGCACGCTGCGCTGGGGCGTGACAAACGCTGAGCGCGCGAAGTACAAGGATCTGCTCAAACAGCTGGATCTC
>JAZQXQ010000203.1:0-1642 GCA_045632965.1 Clostridia bacterium | reverse complement strand
GCAATTGCAACGGCACCGCATATACTTCCAATCACCAGGTATCTCCCCTTCCTTGTTTTTCCTCTTTTCGCATTTGTTTGGTGCATAATGCTCGTTGATCTCCCCTCTTGACAAAATCTTTTTCAGAAGAGTAGTTTTTTAATTATAACACATACAAAAGCAAAACGACAGGGGCAAAATGCCCCTGTCAAATCATTTATCCTGCCGCATCCAACATATTCTCTATGAAGATGCCATACCCTCGTGTCGGATCATTCACCAGCACATGGGTAACTGCTCCAACTAACTTGCCGTTTTGCACGATTGGCGAACCTGACATGCCCTGCACAATACCGCCGGTTATGGCAAGCAGTCTTTCATCCGTCACGCGGATGACCATCGATTTTTGCTCGCTTGAGCGGTTCACCTGCGTGATTTCCACGGTATATTCCACCGTCTCGCTGCCGTTCACGGTCGATAGAATCGTCGCCGCGCCCGTGTGCACTTCATTTTTGCTGCCCACCGGCAAACCATCCGGATACAGCGCATTGTGCGCCGCGCCGTCCATACGCCCGTAAATACCCACCGCGTCATTTAGATCCACACTGCCCAGGCGCACCTGCTCGCGCAGGAAGGAGCCTTTGAGCTCCCCCGGCATGCCGCGCTCGCCCTTGTGCACGCCCACCACCTCCGCCTGCATCAGATACCCCTCGCTCACAGGCAGCATCAGCCCCGTATCGCTGTCGGTGATGGCATGCCCCAGCGCGCCGTAGGCCTGCGTCTGGGGATCATAAAATGTCAACGTGCCAACGCCCGCCGTGCTGTCGCGCACCCATACGCCCAGCCGGTAGCTCTGACTGCTTTCGTCAAAGAGCGGCGTCGCCAGCAGGGTCTGCTGCCGGCCGTTGCGTTCAAGCAATATACTCAGCGGCTGCCCGGATGCAGCATTGACCGTCTCGGTCAGTATGTCCGCGCTGTCCAGCGGCCGCCCGTTGACGGATATCAATATATCCCCCGCCCTGAGGCCCGCCTGCAAGCCCGCGCCGTCGCTGAGCCCTACCACCACTACGCCCTTGGTATGAATGGCCACGCCCACCGCCTGCCCGCCGGGAATCAGCACGCGCCCGGCGGCATTTTCGCTGCCGGAGCCAAATATCCTCGTCAGGTCCAGCGATATGGTATAGCGCGCATCGCCCAGCGTTTCATCCAGCGCAGACGAGGCATTGGCCGCGCTGTGCACAGGCAGCGCGCACAACAGCGCAGTGAGCGCCGCCACCATCAGCGCCGAAAAATACCGCACCCCGCGTCGTTTCTGCTTCATAGCACACACCCTCCGTTCGCAAGCAGTTTGCGCCCGGAAAGTGCATCGCATGCCCGGCAAAAACATGAAAAACCGGCGAAGACTGCATTCGCCGGTCTATTTTATTGCATGGCATTTTCAATAGTAGAAACATGCCGCGACAACGTGGACAAAAACGCCGGCATCACCGCCATGCGCGTTTCTTCCTCCTGCCCCAGATACTCCTTGCACATCAGCAGCATATCGCCCGCGGCGCGCGCCAGATTTTCATAACGCATCAGGGCGATATCCAATTGCACGCGCATGCGGTCGCCGTGCAGCTTGGGATCATTCTCCGCCGCGCGGCTGAGCAGCTTATCAAGG
>JAZQXQ010000202.1:0-2030 GCA_045632965.1 Clostridia bacterium | reverse complement strand
TGGCGCCGCTGCGGGCCAGGAAAGCGTTGTCCAGCAGGATATTATACAGCTCCTTGGCCTTTTCATTATCCGTCACCGTGCCGACATCGGTCAGCTCCATCGCCACCACCTTGGCAGCTTTCAGTGTATCGGAAAGCTTTTCGCCGCCCACCAGCGCATTGCCGCTGAAGGACACGCGCTGGAACACGCGCATCTTTCCGTCCACCTCGGCGGCAACCATCGCACCGCTCATGCCGTCAACGGCGTATACCTTGCTGCCTTCCTGAACGGTATTGCTGACAATACCGCCGCTTTGCAGCGCAGGCTCGCTCGTATACGTAGAAACGGTGCCCAGCTCATTGCCCAGCAGATCAGAGCCCACGCTCGTGGGATTGGTAAGCAGGCGATAATAGCGGCCCTCCACGCACACCAGCGGGAAGTTCGCACCGCTCGCCTTGGCCCATACGCCGCGGTAAGAAGGCTTCGTCCGCTGAGAAATAACAATACTCCCCTGCGGCAGATCCAGCGCCTGTGTCTGCGCATTGCTAAGTTCGCCGCCGCCCGTCTGGGTGACAATCGCGCCCTGCTTGTTTTTGATATCAAGGCCGATCAGCGTGGGAAAGCCCACAACAGAGCCCAGCAGCACCACCAGCATGCACGCCATCGCCAATCCGCGCTGCAAGGGACTACGGTTACGCTTTATACGCTTACCACCGGTATTGGATTCCCAGGCGGAATTACGATAATGCATTTTGCCGTCCGACGCGGCAGCCTTGGCGTCCCGCAGAATTTCATTTTTCAACTCCTGCGTGGCGTGAAGCCCGCCCAGCATATCATTGGTCATTTCCGGCAATTGTTCCAATTGCTTCACGCTTCTTCGCCTCCTTCTCCCAGCACGCTTTTCAATTTCATCCGTCCGCGCGACAGGCGGCTGGATATCGTGCCCTCGGCAACGCCTGTAATCTGCGCAATCTCGCTGATCCCGTAGCCCTGGTAATAATGCAGAATAAATACCTCGCGGAATTCCGGCGGCAGACCGTTGACCGCCCGCAGAACTTCCGTCTTTTCCAGATGCTGGCCGATGGTATCTGGCCCCGGAATAATTTCAAACACCGGGCTGCCCATCACCACGCGTCTGAGCCACGCCGAGCGCCAGATATCCCGGCAGCGGTTGAGCGCCACCTTGAGCAGCCAGGATTTCTCCCTGCCTTCTTCCAGCTCCGGACGGTTGGTAAACAAGCTGACAAACACGTCATGGCAGACGTCCTCTGCCTTGGCGCGGTCGCCCAAATAAAAATAGCTCACGCGGATCACGTCATCCGCATAGCGCGTATACAGCATGTCAAACCACTGCGAAAACTCCGCATCGGACATGCCCCGGCGCACCTTTTGACGCTCCTCATCCATAATAACGATTGATCCTTCCGTTTTCTTGCACGTATTTCAAAAAAATTTTGCATTTTTCTTGCCCTCAAATTATACAATATCCACTTGCCAACCGTCAAGCAGCGACGGCAAGTGACTCAAATCGTTATAAAAGCTCTCTGCTTTTTGCCGCAAATTTCCCCGTGCGGCACAGCGCCATCAGCACAAGGCACACAAGCCCGGGCAGCAGATACAGCTTCATCCCCGTCAGCAGAAACAGCCCGCACAAAAGCAGCCCGTAATACAGATACGGCCGCTCGCGCTCCCCATCCATCATGCGCTGCAAAGCACTCCTGCCGCGCCGGTGACGCCTGCGCCGGCCCAGTTCAACCAGCTGCTCATCCGTTGCCGGCCACATTTTCCCCGCCAGTGCAATCATGCGCTCGCAGGATATCATGACAAGCGACGGATGCGCCGCCGCCTGTGCCCTGCCCTCTGCGCTGATTCCGCCGGCGCCGCACAGCACGCCCCGCGCAGCCTTTTCGCGCAGACAGATGCGCTGATAGGCCGCGACGTCCCGCACGGATAATTTTTCTTTTTCGTGCATCTGCGCACAAAAGATCACCAGCTTTTCCCCCGTTTTCTCCTGCGTGCACACAGCACCATCCTCCTGCGCCCGTACGAGT
>JAZQXQ010000201.1:0-3506 GCA_045632965.1 Clostridia bacterium | reverse complement strand
ACACGCCGGAGTAAGCAGAGAAGCCGCCGTCAATAGGCAGAACAACGCCGGTGATGAAGCTGGCAGCCTCGTTATTGAGCAGGAAGAGCAGACCGCCGTTGAGTTCGGCGGATTCGCCGAAACGGCCCATGGGCGTGGCGGCGAGGATCTTGCCGGTGCGGGCAGTGGGCGTGCCGTCTTCATTGAAGAGCAGCGCCTTGTTCTGCGCGGTGGCGAAGAAGCCGGGAGCAATGGCGTTCACGCGGATGCCCACGCGGCTGAAATGCACGGCCAGCCACTGAGTGAAATTGGAGATGGCAGCCTTCGCGCCGGAATACGCGGGAATCTTGGTCAGAGGCGTATAGGCGTTCATGCTGGAGATGTTGATGATGTTGCAGCCCTCGCGGCCCACCATCTGACGGGCAAAGGCCTGGGTGGGCAGGAGCGTGCCCAGGAAGTTCAGGCTGAACACGAAGTTCACGCCGTCGGCGTCCAGATCAAAGAAGCTTTTGGTATCAGCGTCAATATCGCCCACTTCAAAGTATTCCTTATCGGTGGTAGCACGGGGATTGTTGCCGCCGGCGCCGTTGATAAGGATATCGCAGGGACCCAGGTCCTTTTCCACCTGCTCGGCCACTTCGTAGCAAACATCCTTCTTGAGCACATTGCAGCCGTAGCCCTTGGCGATGCCGCCTTCGGCCACGATCTCCGCCGCAACCTTTTCCACCGCGGGCACATTCAGGTCAAGCAGAGCAACCTTGGCGCCCGCGCGGGCCAGCACCTTGGCAAACTCGCTGCACAGCACGCCGCCGGCGCCGGTCACCACGGCAACCTTGCCGGTCAGATTGGTATCAAGCACATTCTTTACCATCGGATATCCTCCTTATTTCTGCGCCTTTTCACAGGCTTCGAAAAGACCGTTGATATAAGCCGCGCCCAGTGCGCGATCGTACAGGCCGTAG
Organism: Clostridia bacterium; assembly: GCA_045632965.1. Classification (GTDB taxonomy): domain Bacteria; phylum Bacillota; class Clostridia; order Christensenellales; family Aristaeellaceae; genus SFMI01. Next base: position 2,565 of record JAZQXQ010000201.1, on the reverse strand, counting down.
CCGGGCTTGCCGGTTTCGCCCCAGATCATGCGGCCGTGGTCGGGACGGACATAGCCGTCAAAGCCGTTTTCCACCAGCGCCTTGGTGATTTCATACATATCCAGGCTGCCGCAGGAAGACAGATGGCCCTGCTCTTCAAAGCTGCCGTCCTCCAGGATCAGCACGTTGCGCATGTGCATAAAGGCAATGCGATCCATCGCGGCATACTTGCGCACCATGGCCACAACGTCATTGGCCTTGGCGCAGCCAAGAGAACCGGTGCACAAGCACAGGCAGTTGGCGGGGCTGTCCACCAGCGCAAGGAAGCGATCGAGATTCGCTTCGCAGGTGATGATGCGGGGCAGGCCGAAGATCGGATAGGGCGGATCATCGGGATGGATGGCCATCTTCACGCCGCATTCCTCAGCCACGGGAATAACCTTTTCCAGGAAGCGCTTGAGATTGCCCCACAGGCCTTCTTCGCCCAGTTCGCCGTACGCCTGAATCAGCTCGCGCACTTCGTCCTGCGTATAGCTGGAATCCCAGCCGGGCAGATGGATATCATCCTTCAGAGGATCAAGGCCCTTCATCTGCTCCCAGTACATCACCAGGCTGGTGGCGCCGTCAGCGGCTTCCTTGTCCAGCTGAGTACGAGTCCAGTCGAAAACGGGCATGAAGTTATAGGTCACGCACTTGACGCCGTACTTGGCGCAGCGGCGGATGTTCTCGCAATATACATCCAGCAGTTCTTCCACGTTGCCGCGGCCCAGCTTGATATTCTCATGCACAGGAATAGACTCCACCACGTCAAAGAGCATGCCGTTGTCTTCCACCTGCTGCTTCATGCGCTGAAGGCTTTCTTCGGGCCACAGTTCGCCGGGCTTTACATCATACACAGCGCTGACGATGGAGCGCATGTTGGGAATCTGGCGGATGTACTGCAGGGAGATCGGATCGCTCTCGCCATACCAGCGGAAGGACATTTTCATGAGATGATTCCTCCTTGAATGTTAACGCATTGCGTTACTATAGCAATTTTTGCAGGTTTTTGCTTTGCCGCTGCCCGCATCTCATCGCAGGAAATCATGTGTGCAAAAAGGATTGACGAAACAGCTGTTTCACAAATTCCTACATTATATATTATAGCAAAAATAATGCACATTGCAAGCGACATTTATTGTTTGACTGATTGTAAATCTTGCTGTATGATAAAGAGAGGAGATGATTGCCATGTTTATCCACCCCTCTCAGCGATTTGTGGCGCCCGAAGGCATGAAAAACCGCTGTTTCAAATCCACCTACAGCCGCAGCACCGAGCCTTACGTCATTGATCTGCACCACCATGATTTCTACGAAATCTATTATTTCATCAACGGGCAGGTTGAATACCGCGTGGAAGGCAAAACCTATCCGTTGCATCCGGGCGATCTGCTGTTGATCAACCCCTGGGAATTTCACCAGGGCGTCGTCACGCCGGGCATTCCCTACGAACGGCGCGTATTGTGGATCGACCGCACCTATCTGGCGCAATTCAACGAAGACGAAACCGATCTGACAGCCTGCTTTGCGCCATCCGTAGAAAACCTTCTGCGCCCCACCAAAGCCCAGCGCGCCACCATCGAAAGGCTGTTGGAGCAATTGCGCCTTGAAAGCAACAGCAAGGATTTCGGCAATCAATTCTACGCGCACGGTATTTTCATGCAATTGATGGTGGAAATCAACCGCATGGCGCGCAGCTCCACCCAGCAAAAGGAGCCCGTCAAAACAGGCGAATTGATCAGCCAGGTCGTTTCCTATATTTCCGCCCATTATCAGGAGCCGCTGACGCTGCAATCCCTCGCCGACACCTTCTACGTCAGCAAGTATTACCTCTCCCACGAATTTACCCGCAAGGTGGGCACCAGCGTTTATCGCTATGTGCTTTTGCGCCGCCTGCTCGCCGCCCGCGAAATGATCCTCTCCGGCTACTCCCCCAGCGAAGCCAGCCAGCAGTGCGGCTTTCGCGATTACGCCAATTTCTACCGTCTTTTCAAAACGGAATACGGCATCACGCCCAAGGAATTTGCCGAAAACGGCCGGTAAGCCAAAAGAAATCGATAACCAAAGTACAAAAATTACAATTCACTCTTTTTTTCATGCGCAAGTTGTGTTATAATAATTTTGTATGTTGTTAATCCATCCTAAAGGAGGAATCATTTTCATGCAATACACGCGCGAAGTCGAAGAAATGGTCTGTGTTGCGAAGGGCCCCAACCACGGCCCCGCTCCCATTCCCGAAGAGGGCAAATGGATCCAGGCCAAGGAAATCAAGGACATTTCCGGCTATACGCACGGCATTGGCTGGTGCGCTCCCCAGCAGGGCACCTGCAAGCTGTCCCTGAACGTTAAGGACGGCATCATCGAAGAAGCCCTGGTTGAAACCATCGGCTGCTCCGGTATGACCCACTCTGCCGCTATGGCCAGCGAAATCCTGCCCGGCAAGACCATCCTGGAAGCGCTCAATACCGACCTGGTATGCGACGCCATCAACACCGCCATGCGCGAGCTGTTCCTGCAGATCGTGTACGGCCGCACCCAGTCCGCCTT
>JAZQXQ010000200.1:0-12152 GCA_045632965.1 Clostridia bacterium | reverse complement strand
TGCGCATTCCTCCGCTTCAAACTGTTTAAAGCCCATGGCAATGCCCGTAACAGGGCCGGTCAGACGCCAGGAAACATCGCGCAAACCTGCGTCCTCCATCCATTTGAGCAGCTGCGTATGGCCGATATGGCTTTCATCCAGCATGCCCATGGCAGAAGCAACGGGACGCAGAATTTCCGGCATGCTGCTGAGCGAAATCAATAGCTGTCCGCCGGGCTTGAGCACGCGCACGGCCTCCTGCAAAAATGCGCCGTCCTGTTCCTCATTTTTCATCTGATAAAAAACAGCGTTGAACGCTTCATTGCGCCACGGGATATCCTCCTTACGGGCAAAGAAAACCTCGGCATTCGGCATTCTGTCACGCAAGTCCCTTGCCTGCTCGGGATTATTGGCAATGCCGCAGGCGCGCAGGCTGTAGCGCTTGGAAAGATAATTAAGCAGCCTGCCGTCTCCGCAATCAAGATCCAGTATATTGTCGTAGTCGTCCACGATAGCCCACTGCGCCAGCGCTTTGGCCGCGCCGTGCAGACGCTCTTCATGATCCAGAGTCAGTACGCCAAGCAGCGATCTGTCCTGTACGCGTTCGAGCATTTCGTTTCCCTCCATAAAAAAATCACCACTTTGCCGGTCGACAAAGTGATTATAACACATTTACGAAACAATTGCACTATATTTCGTAATATTTTTTTAATATATTTTCTGTAAATTTTTCATTTTTTCTGCAGCCCACGCCGCATGCTCGCGCACCGGCGGCGAAGGACTGTCCTTTAGCATCTCAATTCGCGGCAGATATTTCTCATCCCCGCTGTTCCCGGCCGCCAGCAGCGCCTGCGCGATGATCCGGTTGCGTATGGCATAATTCCGCCCGTACAGCGCGCCGAAGCGCTGCAGCATTTCCGCCGTGGGATCAAGCATTTCCTCCAGCGAAAAATCGCCTTCCGCAAGACAGCGCTTATCTTCCATCACTTGATTCCCGGGACATACACGCTGGCACAGATCACAGCCGATGATCGCATAGCTTCCGCCCTTTGCACCGACAAAGGAACGCAGATGCTCCGGCATGGGTTTGCCGCTCATCATATAAAAGCGGATGCATTTCTCCTTGACAAAGCCTTCTTCTGTAATCGCTCCACCGGGGCAGGCCTTCATGCAGCGGCGGCACGTATCGCAGGAGAGCTGTGCCTTTTTCGCTTCTTTGCACTTCCCCTCCGGAATCACATTAAGCCCAATCAATTCCATACAGAATTTGGATCCGAAATCGCCATGATAATTGATGGTGTTCCGTCCTCTTGTCAGGCCTGCCGAGCGCGTAGCAATGGGCTTTAATCTGAGATTGCTCAGCAGCCATGCCCTGACACCCTGCTGTTCCAGATCTTTCATCATCGATTGCGCTTCGCGATAGGATTCGTTCTTTGCCACGTAAAAAGCATCCACCAGGCCATCCTTTGGTACATAGCTTTTAAGCAGCAGCACAAAGCTTTTTACCCCTTCCGGCGCTTCGTCCGCAAACGTCGGCAAACAGAAACAGGCCGCGGCAAATCCCTTTTCCGCGGCCAGATGGCTGATATATTCCTTTGTAATCACTTGGTGCCGAACAGACGGTCGCCCGCATCGCCAAGGCCGGGGATAATATAGCCATGGTCGTTGAGGCATTCATCCATCGCCGCCACATAAATATTGACGTCGGGATGATCCTTCTGAATGCGCTCCACACCTTCGGGCGCAGCAATCAGGTTGACCAGACGGATATGCGTGCAGCCGCGGGCCTTGAGGAAACCAATCGCCGCAGAAGCACTGCCGCCGGTGGCCAGCATGGGATCAAGCACGAAGAGCTCGCGGTTCTGCGCGTCCTCGGGCAGCTTGCAGTAGTATTCCACGGGATTGAGCGTCACAGGATCACGATACAGGCCGATATGACCGATCTTGGCATTGGGGATCAGATTGGTGATGCCGTCCACCATACCAAGGCCGGCGCGCAGGATGGGAATGATGCCAATGTCCTTACCGGCAAGCATATTGACGGTGGTCTTCTGGATGGGCGTTTCGATCTCAATGGGCTCAACAGGCAGATCGCGGCTGACTTCATATACCATCAGCATGGCGATTTCGTCCAGCAGTTCACGGAACTGCTTGGTGCCGGTTTCCTTCTTGCGCATGATGCTCAGCTTGTGCTGAATCAGAGGATGATCGAATACATATACCTTGCTCATTGGTTCCTCCCTGTATACTCACGTATTATGTGCAACGCACACATGTTATTCTCAATCAAATATTATAATCAAAAGTCACGCGTAGCGCAACATCGTTTTTTACTTTTTCTCAAATCCGTATTTCAACAAAGCAGCGGCGTTTACGAAACAGGCGCCGTAGCTGTCGCAGCCAAACACCGCCGCGATCAGCAGTCTTCCCTCTCTTTCCGCGCAAGCAACAAAGCAGTATCCGGCGTCCTTGTGATACCCCGTCTTCAGGCCGTTTGCCCCGGCAAAATAATAATCACTCTGCGGGTTATCAAAGAACGACCGTCCGTGCGACGTAAGCGTGCGCGCTGCGCTCATATTACTTTCAGGCAAAGTATATCTGCCGATTCCGGCGATAGCGCGAAATTCCTCGTGCTGCATGGCTTCAAAAGCAATTTTCGCCATGTCGTGCGCCGTTGTATAGTGATTTTCGTCATGCAGACCCGACGGATTGGTAAAATGCGTATCCGTACAACCAATACCAATAGCATAGCTGTTCATCAGCTGCGCAAAAGCCTCGTTATCGCCCGCGACAGCCTCCGCTATGGCATTGGCGCCGTCGTTTCCCGATTTGACCAGCGTTGCCGTCAGTAAATCACGCAGCTGCGCTTCTTCCCCGGCTTTCAGTCCAATCCTCACCGCATCCTCCGGCAAGCGCACAGCCGTCTGCGAAATCGTCACCGTCTTTTCTGTATCCTCCAGCAAAAACCCCAGAAACACCGTCAGTATTTTCGTCGTCGACGCCGGATATACCCGCGTATCCGCCTGGATTTCAAGCAGCGCCTCTCCGGTGTATCCATCTATCACGATAGCGCTTTTTGCTTCCCGCGGCAGCACAAAGCCCTCTGCCTGCACACAGACAGAGGGAATGAAAAGAAGTATAAGCATCTGCGCAATGACTCTTTTCATCTGCTTCCTTTCTTTTTGTTATTCATCAAGCAGTATACGCCATAAGCCAGCACAGGTTCAAGTACATACAGTGCACAAAGGACCAAACAGATATTTTCCCGCTGAACGGAAGCCAGCCGTTCATCCCATTCATCCCAGACCATAATGGTCGCAATCTCGCCGTCCGTATCAAACGAACACCTGATTCCCGTCACGCTGTAAGGACGATGATAACTCGCCAGAACATTGCCCTCGCGATCATATATATGCTCCAGCGTCGCATCCGCGGCGGACACGGCGGAATCAAGCGGTTCCACCATCGTTGTCGCATGATACCCGGAGTACCCGTTTTCACGTTCGGTCTGCCATAAGGTATTGATATCTTGGATAAACTCATCCAAATCCGTATAGACATCGCCGTTCTTTCTGGCAAATACGACAGTCTCCGGTACCAACGCAAGCGCAAGCAGCGTCAACGCCATCACACCACACGTTATGCGCACCGTTATGCCGTGCAGCTTGTCGCTCTTCCCCTTCCTGTGCCAGAAAACATACGAGGCAATTGTTTCCGTCGTCGCAAGACACATCACACTGCCAAGCAGCCACGTTCCTTCCGTCACAAACGCATCCCGATAGCCGTAGGAATTGCCCACTGCCGCCAGTGACATCGGCAGGCAAAGGCTGATCATCGCCAGGAGCATCACGACCATCCGCTTGCTCCAGCCGGCGATCGTTTCCTTATACCAACGTACGCTTTCCTGATCAAACTCCTCATCATCCGCCGCCTGCACAGCGCCCTGATGGAATAAATAGGCCGTTACCGCAGAAAATGCCACGCACAGCGCGCCCACGCAGAAGCCAACAAAGCCAAGCGTCAAGCCAAAATTGCAGATAATCGCCGCCAGCACACCCAGCGCGCCAATACCAAGCGCGATATAATTGTGGCTGCGCAGGCGATTCATCTGCACGATCAATATGCGCTTGGTCTGCTTTTTCAGACGCGCCGGATCAGGCGCAGCCTCCTGCTCATCCTCTGTCTTGCGCTCTCCGCGCAAAAGCTCATCCACCGTAATATGAAAAATATCCGCAATCACCGGCAAAAGCATCAGATCAGGAAGGCTTTCGTCCCGTTCCCAGCGGCTCACCGCCTTATCAGATACGCTCAGCTTCTCCGCCAGATCCTTTTGCGTCATACCGTTTGCCCGGCGCAGCGCCGCAATAAACGTACCAATCGATTTTCGCTCCATGGCTTATCTCCTTGTCAAAATTGTCTCTTAGGCCTTTGAGCAAGCTCATTCTATCACGGCGAGGAGTAATTTGCTACCAATTTCCCCGGGAATTGCTCTCGCCATGCGAGAATTTGCATGTTTTTCGCTTGACAGACAGCAAAATCATTCATATAATGAAGTATCGCGTTGATTGGGAGAAGTAGCAAGGATTCACCTTTTCAAGAGAGCTGCCGGTTGGTGCAAGGCAGCAAAAGGCCCCAAGCGAATACACCCAGGAGCTCGCCGCTGAAGGAAAATCTGCGTAGGCGGTCGCCGGTGCGCCGGATACAGCGCAGAGGTTTTATACCTCATGAGGATATGTGTGCAAGCGCATGTCAAATGGAAGTGGTACCGTGGTATTTATGCCGCCTTCCGGTCGATGGACCGGAGGGCGTTTCTTTTTTCCGAAGGAGGTTATTTATGAGCAATACGCCCCGTTTCGCCAAGCGTATGGATGGCATCACCGGCAGCGCCATCCGCGAGCTTTTCAAGATCACTGCCAAGCCCGGCGTTATTTCCTTTGGCGGCGGCAATCCCTCGCCTACTGCGCTACCCGATGAAATTGTGGCCGATATTTCCCGCGAGCTGGTTTCTTCCAACGGCAAGGTGCTTTTGCAGTATGGCATGACCGAAGGCCTGCCGGCACTGCGCGAAAGCCTGGTGCCGTATGTTGAAAAGGAATTTGGCGTAAAAACCACCATGGATCAGATTCTGCCCGTCACCGGCTCCACGCAGGCCTTCAGCCTGCTGATGGATGCGTATACCGATCCGGGCGATGTAATCCTCACCGAAGATCCCACCTTCCTCGGCGCCACGCAGGCCATGCATCTGCATCAGCTCAAGGTCGTGCCCGTCAAGTGTGATGATGAAGGCCTGTGCATCGATGCGTTGGAGGACGCCATCATCAAGCATCATCCGCGCATGCTCTATACTATCCCCACCTTCCAGAATCCCACGGGCGTCACCATGCCGCTGGAGCGCCGTAAGAAGATTGCCGAGCTTGCCGAAAAATACGATCTGCTGGTGGCTGAGGACGATCCTTACCGCTCGCTGCGCTATTCCGGCGAAAGCCTGCCGACCATCAAATCCTTTGACAAGGCCGGCAAGGTCGTGCTGATGGGCAGCTTTTCCAAGGTGATCTCCCCCGGTCTGCGCGTGGGCTTCATGGTATGCGATGATGCACAGCTCATGCGCAAGTGTACCATCTGCAAGCAATCGGACGATCTGCACACCGCCAACCTCAATCAGGCCATCGTCGATGCGTATCTGCGCCGCGATCTGCTCGCCCCGCATATTGAAAATATCTGCAAGGGCTACAAAGCGCAGATGGATACGATGCTGGAATGCTTAAAGGATGTTGAGGGCGTACAGCACTATACAAAGCCCGAGGGCGGCCTGTTCATCTTCTGCTATCTGCATGACGGCGCAAATGCCACGGATAAGCTGATGCAGGCGGTGGAAAAGGGCGTAGCCTACGTCCCAGGCACGCATTTCTATCCCGACGGCGGCCACGAAAACACCCTTCGTCTCAACTTCTCCAATTCCGATATCCCCACCATCCAGCGCGGCATGGCCCTGCTGAATGAATGCCTCAAATAATTAACAACCATTAGGAGGAAATACACATGCACATTCTTGATACCCTCAAGGAACGCGGATTCATTGCCCAGGTTACCTTTGAAGATGACCTCTACAAGCTGCTTGAAAAGGAATCCACGCCCTTCTACGTAGGCTTTGACCCCACGGCCACCAGCCTGCATTTCGGCCATTTCATTCCGATCATCGCCATGGCCCACATGCAGCGTGCCGGCCATAAGCCCATCGCGCTGGTTGGCGGCGCCACCGCCATGATCGGCGACCCCTCCGGCAAAACCGATATGCGCAAGATGATGACCGTGGAAACCATCGATCATAACGTTTCCTGCATCAAAAAGCAGATGTCCCGTTTCATCGAGTTTGGCGATGACAAGGCGCTGATCGTCAACAACGCCGACTGGCTGCGCAACGCCGGCTACATCGATTTTATCCGTGATATCGGCGCGCACTTCTCCGTCAACCGCATGCTGACGGCCGAATGCTACAAGCAGCGTCTGGAGCGCGGGCTGACCTTCCTTGAATTCAACTACATGCTGATGCAGAGCTACGACTTCCTGCAGCTGTTCAAGCGCTACGGCTGCCGTCTGCAGATGGGCGGCGACGATCAGTGGAGCAATATGCTCTCCGGCGCCGACCTCATCCGCCGCAAGGAGCATGAGGACGCTTACGCCTGCACCTTCAAGCTGCTCATGAACCACGAGGGCAAGAAGATGGGTAAGACCGAAAAGGGCGCGCTGTGGCTGGACGCCAACCTCTGCTCTCCCTACGATTTCTACCAGTACTGGCGCAATGTGGATGACGCCGACGTCAAAAAGTGCCTGGCGCTGCTCACCTTCCTGCCCATGGAAGAAGTCAACCGTCTGGGCGCGCTGCAGGGCGCCGAAATCAACGAAGCCAAGAAGGTTCTCGCCTACGAGTGCACCAGTCTCGTCCATGGCGAAGAAGAAGCCCTCAAAGCCCAGCAGGCGGCCAGCGCTCTGTTTGGCGGCGGCGGCGCGATGCAGGATGTGCCCTCCTTCGAAGTCACCCACGATCTGCTCGCTGCCGACGGCCGTCTGACCACGCTGCTCAACAGCTGCGGTCTGTGCACCAGCCGCGGCGAAGCCCGCAAGCTCGTGCAGCAGGGCGGCGCGACGGTCGGCGATCAGAAGATCACCGATATCGACTACGTCATCACCGCCGATATGATCGGCACCGACGGCCTGCTTCTGCGCAAGGGCAAGAAGAACTACTGCCGTCTGCTGCTCATCTGATGGCGCTGACCAGCTACAAAACGATAAAAAAAGCCGCTCAGGACGAATTTATCGTCAATAAGAGCCGCTTCATCGGCTATGCCTCCCCCTGCCAAACGGAGGAGGAGGCATTAGCCTTTTTGAAGTTGATCCGCGACCGTCACCGTGATGCCACGCACAATTGCTATGCCTATGTGATCGGCGAGAATGCCGGTATCATGCGTTACAGCGATGACGGCGAGCCCGGCGGCACGGCCGGCCTTCCTATGATGGAAGTCATCAAAAAACGCGGCGTGGTCAACTGCTGCGTGGTGGTAACCCGCTATTTCGGCGGCATATTGCTCGGTGCAGGCGGCCTTGTGCGCGCTTATTCTCAGGGCTGCGCCGTGGCGCTTGACGCCGCGCAGGTGTCCGTCATGGAGTTGTCTCAGCGCTATCTTTTTGATATTCCCTACCCTATGTGGGATAGATTCAATTACGCGTTGCAATCGCAGCCCGTGATCCTTGAAAACACCGATTTTCAAGCCTCTGTTGAAGCCACCGTGCTTGTACGTGAAAAGGATGCCGCATCTTTCCTCAAAGCCATCACCACGCTCATGGACGGCAGAGAGGATTATCTGCTGACGGACGAAGAATTTTATCCCTGGCCGGAAGAAGGTTAATGATATGCAGCTCGCCACCAAACGGCTCGTCATACGGCCTGTCATGCCGGACGACTGGCGGCCTATCCGGGATATCTGGATTGATTTCACCGCTTCAACGTATGCGCAATACGATATGCCGCACGATACCGACGATGAAAAAGCCCGCGCCAGAATACAAAGATGGGTAGCAAACAGCGGCGCTGATCACATGTTTTTCGCCGTGTGCCTTGATAGCATTGTCATCGGCTACATCGCTTTTAACAAAAGAAACGACAGCTACGAAATCGGCTATTGCTTTCATTCTACTTATCACGGCAAAGGCTATGCCAAAGAAAGCCATCTGGCGCTCTTTGAATATCTGCGCACACGTGGCATAACAAGGTTCACCGCCCGTACGGCAATCAATAACACGCCGTCCGTCGCTCTTTTGCAATCCCTCGGTTTTACGCTGACAGGCTGCGAAAAGGTATCGTTTTACAAGGATCAGGACGGCAATGACATCGTATTTGACGGCGGAATCTTTGCATTAGGAGAATAGCAACAAAAAGCGCCAAAGAGCCCATCTCTTTGACGCTTTTTGTTACAGCACAAACTTTTCAATCGCCTTGGCCACGCCGTCGTTGTCGTTCGTATCCGTCACATAATCTGCGCACGTTTTCACTTCATCCAGCGCGTTGCCCATCGCTACGCCAAGGCCCGCTGCCTTGAGCATCGGTATATCATTATGGAAATCGCCCAAGGTCATCACATTTTTCATGTCGATACCGTGAATAGCGGCTATTTCCTCAACGCCTGCGCGCTTGTTTACGCCATCCTTCATGATTTCAAAGCTCTTATGCCCCGCTGCCGTCACATAAATGCCCCCGATCTTATTAAGATCGCAAGCGAGCTTTTCATACACATCATCCGGCTGCCGCGTTACAAAGAATTTTACCGTTTCCTCATTGGCGACCGCACGATGCATTTTATCCGCACCGCCGCCAAAGGGAATTCCATACACCTTTGTCATCAGCCCGTCGCACCAGGCGGCGTTCGGATGATTGATATTTTCATTGCTCGATACAATATTATCCGCCGTAAACGCATAATACAGCACGCCGTAGCGCTGCAGCAATTCATTTACCTCAAGCGCAACGGACGAGGGAATCGGATGCGCGGAAATGATCTTTTTCACACTGTCATTCCAAATCGCCCCGCCGTTTGCCCCGCTCACAGGACAGCTGATCCCGCATCGGTTCACATGCAGCGCGCCAAACTGAGAAATTCTGCCCGTACTCAGGGCGAACACCACACCTTTTTTCTGCGCAGCCAGAATGGCTTTGGCATTTCTTTCGCTGATTTCCATGGCGCGATTAAACAGCGTACCGTCCATATCGGACGCAATCATACGTATTTCGGGCATCATTTGTTATCCTCTCATCTTATTCAAAGGGCGCACGGATCGAAAACTCCCTGCCGTCAAGCTCCGGCAGTTTTCCGCAGGTATCAAATTTCAGCCTTACGGCGCAAAGCATCAGCTTTGTCGTATTGTTTTTTTTATTGAACGCGCGGTCGCCGTAAAGATCATCACCCAGCAGCGGATGTCCCAGCTGCTGCATGTGCGCGCGGATCTGATGCGTGCGGCCCGTGTGCAAAAGCACTTTCAGCAAGCATTTTTCGCCGGATTTGAGCACCTGATACTCCGTTACGATCTGCTTGCTGTCCTTTGCTTCGCGTTCACTCACGCGCACTTTGCCGCGCGCGGCGTCCTTTGTTAGATACGCCGTCTTCACCGCCGCATGGGGAGTCGGCGTACCGCGCACAATGCAGCGGTATTCCTTTTCGCCTGTCCGTGCAAAAAACATTTCCTTGAGCGCTTCTTCCGCCTGATCGTTTTTCGCCAGGGCAATCAGCCCGCTTGTTGCATTATCCAGCCTGTGACACATGCGCGGCGTATATGCACCCTTTGCATACAGCATCGCCAAATCCAGCACCGTCATGCTGTTATAGCGATCCGTATCCGTGCTCACGCCGGCAGGCTTGTTAAGCACCAGCACGTTTTCATCCTCATACACGACAGGCATCTTCATTTCATGCGGCGTAAAAATGCTGATCTGCGCTCCGCCAAGCACAATTTCATCCTTCGCGCAGCGCAACCCGTTCATTTTGACGTCGCGTTTGTTGAAAGCGTCGCGCACGGCAGCGCCGGAAAGCAGCGGAAAAGCACGCGCAATATAATTCTGCAGCGTCATTTCTGGGATGTTTTCCGGCACATCCACGCTGTACTTAAACACTCGCATCGCTCCTTCTTCCGTATAGATTCAATTATATCGGCTCCGGGCCATCTGTCAAGCGCATCAGCGAAAAAACAGCCCTGCCACCGCGCATCCGACAACCCATGCAACAAGCGCCACGGGAATAATATACCGGCTGTCGCGCACACCCGCTGCTCCCAGATACAGCGCACAGGTATAAAAGACCGTCTCGCCCGATCCCATCATCGTGCTGGCCAGCAGCCCCGTGCGGCTGTCTGCCCCGTATTGCGCCAGCGTATCCGACAGCACCGCCAGCGCAGCAGAGCCCGAAAACGGGCGCATCAGCATCAGCGGCGCAACGCCCTCTGTCAGTCCTATACTCTCCATCACCGGCGCCAGCAGTTCATAAAGCACCGTCAGTAAGCCGCTGTCGCGCAGCACGTGAATGGCCGTCAGCGTTGTCGCAAGATACGGCAGGATATGAACCACCGTTTTTAGTCCGTCCTTCACGCCTTCGGCAAATGCGTCAAACAGATTCACCCGCCGGACAAATCCCATCAGCGCTGTCAGCACCAGCACATACATCAGCATACGCCGCGTCTCCGTTCGCAGATCCGGCAAAGCAAAACGCCCGTTACGCACGATGCACAGGTGGATACAAACGTCGGCCATATAATCGCCGTTGCCATGCTGCTTCCGGCTGCATAGCGCATGGCAATCACGGATGCCGGAAAAATCTCAATCGCCGTGGAATTAAGCACCAGCAAAAGGCACAGTGCACGCGGCGCGCGCTTATCCCCTTTGGGATTGAGCAGTTTTGCCGCCTTTAACCCCATGGGCGTGGCCGCATTCCCCATCCCAAGCATGTTGGCAGACAGATTCATCGTCACCGCCGCCAGCGCCTCATCGCTGATCCCCTTGCCAAACAGCATGCCAAGCGGCCTTCTGAGCAATCTCACCACGCCGCCCGTCGCGCCGGATTTATCCAACACATTGCTAATCCCGCCGAAAAACATAAACGCCCCGCACAATTCCATGGCTGTTTCCACAGCCTCTCCGCCGGCACTAAGAGCCCCCTGCGCCGCATTTTCCATCGTGCCGCTGAGGGCCGAATACACAAACCCCAGAAATATCATCAGAAAAAATGTTTTGTTCATCCCCGCTCCAAATCATTTCATTTTGAAAATATTTCATAATTTTTCGCAAAAACCGTTGACATGCGCAATTCAATAGCATACAATACAAACAATGGTAATAAAAGGCATTTAACCAATCTGAAGCACAAAAGGAGGATTTCTTTTGATGAAGTCTACCGGCGTTGTACGCAAACTGGATGATCTTGGCCGCATCGTTCTGCCCATTGAGCTTCGCAGAACGCTCGATATTTCCGTACGCGATACTTTGGAAATTTTCGTAGAAGACGATAAGATCATTCTCAAAAAGTATCATCCCGCCTGCATTTTCTGTAATGATGCGCGCAACATTCGCCCCTTCAAGGGCAAGCTTGTATGCGCCGCCTGCCGCGCCGAATTGCTCGGCAAAGAGGATTGATTCGTTTTTACTTATGATCCGCTGCATCCATATATGCAAAAAGCCTGCCGCATGGCAGGCTTTTTATTATGCTTTCATCAATAATGATGCGTCGGCGGATCGGAAATCGGACCGATGCGGTAGTTGAGCACCACAGAGGAATTGACATAGCTGGAATAGAACGCGCGCTTGATGCGCTCCATGACCATCTTGCCGCTGTCAAAGGATTTCATGGGCAGCAGCATCGCGTACTGCGAAGCGCTGTAATGGGTGATGGTATCGCCCTTGCGCAGGGTGTTGCGCAGCACTTCCTGCAGATTCTTCATGATATCATCCAATTTCAGCGGATCCATCGGCTGGCCGTCCACCGCGCTGACCATGATCAGCGCCAGGAAAACGGTGGCATTGCTGCGCTCGGCAGAACGCAGCTGCAGATTGTAAATTTCCTTGAACACGGCATACTCGCAGATAAAAGCGCCCTTGATCTCGCCGTATTCCCTTAGCTCGCTGCGGATGGAATCGA
>JAZQXQ010000199.1:0-1577 GCA_045632965.1 Clostridia bacterium | reverse complement strand
TTCCATTCGATTGGCAGAAAGACTTTGACTCCGAATATCTTGAAAGCATCAAATATTACTGTCTGGTAATGAGTGAGGAATATATCAGAAACCACTTTGCCGACATTAAGAAATATGCAAGTGTCATTGAAAATCGTTTGGATGATGAATGGTGCACAATGGAGGGTGTGTTAGCAGACAATTTAGAAATGTTAGCCCTTGCACGAGAGTATAATGTGAACTATATACTCATTGACGATAAGTACGAAATCAATATTGAGTTATAACGATAAATTCCAATTTATCGAGCTGTATGATCCGGCAAAAGCCTCCCTCCGTCGATATGACGAAGGGAGGTTTTTGTACCTAAAATCAGCACCGAAGATAAAAGTGCAAATCCCATCGTTGTGACCCGGCGGATTTTGTGGTAGAATGATTTTTAAATTGCCACAAGGAGAATTCGCCATGTTCCGAGAAATGAGACGAAACAAGCAGCAGCTTTCCACCGAAGAGTGCATTGACATTCTTCGGCGGGCTACATCAGGTGTTCTGGCCGTATCGGGTGACGACGGTTACCCCTATGCCGTGCCGCTGAGCTATGTGTATCACAACAACGCGATTTTCTTCCACGGCGCGGCTTCCGGGCACAAGCTGGATGCCATCCGTCAAAACAGGAAGTTCTCCTTCTGCGTCATCGACCAGGATGAGGTCATTCCGGAGAAGCTGACTTCCGCCTACCGCAGCGTCATTGCCTTTGGCACGGCTCACGTTTTGGAGGACGAAGATGAAATTCGCGAGGCGGCCCAGATACTGGGGCAAAAATACAGCCCGGGCATGGACGAGCTGATCAACCAGGAAATTGAAACGTATATGCGCCATATGGCCGTCGTCCGTCTGGACATCGAGCACATGACCGGCAAAATCGGCCTGGAACTGCTGAACGGAAACCAAGAGTGAGGTAACACATGGACATCATGATCAAAACACTGGCCAAGGAGCTTGGCCGCAGCGAAGAACACGTTGAAAACGTCATCAAGCTTATCGACGAGGGCGCCACCATCCCCTTCATCGCCCGTTACCGCAAGGAGCTGCACGGCTCCATGGACGACCAGCTGCTGCGCACGCTGGCCGACCGCCTGCAATACCTGCGCAATCTGGAGCAGCGCAAGAGCGAAGTCAAAAACTCCATCGAAAATCAGGGCAAGCTAACCGAGGAGCTGACCGCAGCCATCGATGCCGCCGCCACTCTGGCAGAAGTGGAAGATCTGTACCGCCCCTACAAGCAGAAGCGCCGCACCCGCGCTACCATCGCAAAGGAGAAAGGCTTGGAGCCTTTGGCCGACCTGCTGTCCGCCATCGGCCCTCAGGTCAACGCGCAGGAGGCCGCCGCAAGCTTCATCGACCCCGAAAAGGGCGTGGAGACCGTGGAAGATGCCCTGCAGGGTGCCAACGACATCGTGGCCGAGCGCATCTCCGATGACGCCGATATCCGCAAGGAACTGCGTGAGCTGTATCTGCGACGCGCCATGCTGGTATCCAAAGCCGCCGATAAGGATCCCGAGGACACCGTTTACCGCCTTTATTACGATTTCAAGACT
>JAZQXQ010000198.1:0-5634 GCA_045632965.1 Clostridia bacterium | reverse complement strand
TACATTCTCCAGCGTTTCGTATTCTGTCAGCAGCTTGACCGCCGTCTTTTCGCCAACGCCGGGAATGCCTGGAATATTATCCGAGCTGTCGCCCATCAGGCCTTTCAGGTCGGTGATCTGCGCAGGCGTCACGCCCCACAGCTCCTTCACGCGCTCGGGCGTGCATTCCTCAATATCCGAAATGCCTTTGCGGGTGAGCAAAAGCGTTACGTCATCGCTGACCAGCTGCAGTGCGTCGCGGTCGCCCGTGAGCAAAAGCGCGGACAAATCGCGCGCAGCGCACTGCTGAGAGAGCGTGCCGAGGATATCATCCGCCTCGTAGCCCGTCAGGCTCAGCACGCCAAATCCCATGGCGGAAAGGACTTCCTTGATAATATCAAACTGTCCGCGCAATTCGTCCGGCGTTTTCATGCGGCCGGCTTTGTACTCGGCATACTCCGTATGACGGAAGGTGGGCGCATGCTCGTCAAAAGCCACCGCGCAGTAACGCGGCGCACGCTCGCGGATGCAGCGCAAAAGCATATTCAAAAAGCCGTGCACGGCGTTGGTGTATACGCCGTTATAATCCATCAGCGGCAGCGCGTGGAACGCCCTGTGCATCAGGCTGTTGCCGTCCACGATCAAAAAAGTGTCTCGCATGCAAAATCCCTCCTAATATATTATTGTATCACAAAACAAGCGAATATACAAAGAGAACATCGCGCATACTACGTGCGGAGGAATGTAAATTTTATGCGTCCATGGATGGAAAAATGGGGCAGCGTGCTGCTGATCTTCTTTTGCGCTCTGGTCATCCTCTTTTCGGCGCTGTACACGCGGCAGGAGGATGTAAAGTGGCTCTCTGCGCAAAACGCCGCAGCCAGTCAGGATGAAACGCTGTCCGATGCTTCCGCGCGCTATGCCGCGCCCGTGAGCGGCGATATCCTGCAAGGCTACCGCGGCGCATACAGAACGGACGGCGGGCTGTGGCAAACAGATCCCTTTGTACATTACAGCGTATCAAAGAGCGCAAAGGTATTCGCCGTGTCAGATGGCAGCATTGCGCTGTGCAATGACAATGAAATCCTCATCCTCGGCAAAAACGATCATGTTTTTCGCTTAAAAGGCGATTTTTCGCCGCTGGTCGGACAGGGCGATACCGTCTCCTCCGGACAGCAGATCGCCGTGATCACACAGAATGGCGAACTGCTTTTCTCCGCGTCCGCAGCCGGCCATTACTTTGATCCCTTATCCCTATTCACACCATAGGAGGCGCAATCATGTGCGGTATCATGGGCTATATCGGTTCGCAAAACGCCAAAGATATTCTGCTGAGCGGCCTGAACAAACTCAGCTACCGCGGCTATGACAGCGCGGGACTGGCCATTTATCAGCAAAACGCCCTGCACATTATCAAAACGCAGGGCCGCATTGAAAAATTGCAGGAAAAATGTAAATTTTCTTCGCTCCCCGGCACACTGGGCATCGGCCACACGCGCTGGGCCACGCACGGGGAGGCCAGCGATCTGAACGCGCACCCGCACACCGACACGCGCGGACGCATCGCCATCGTGCATAACGGCATCATCGAAAACCATGTGCAGCTGAGAAAAATGCTCACCGAGCGCGGGTATCATTTCAGATCACAGACGGATACCGAATGCGCGGCGCATCTTTTGCACCTGCTCTACGACGGCGATCTTTTGCGCGCCCTGCTTCTGTGCGCCCGCTATCTCACGGGCAGCTATGCCATCGCCGCTGTCTGCGCGGATGATCCCTCCGCTCTGTACTGCATCCGCTCGGGCAGCCCGCTGATCCTTGGCACACGCGAGGGCGAAAGCTTTCTTTCCTCCGATATCCCGGCGCTTTTGCCCTACACCCGCGATATGGCCGTGCCCGAGGACGGCGAAGCGGCGGTATTGCGGCGCACAGGCGTTCAATTATACACACCAAACGGACAGCGGAAAGCGGCGCGCACCTTTTATGTATCGTGGGATATGCAAAGCGCCGAAAAAAACGGATACGCGCACTACATGCTCAAAGAAATTCACGAGCAGCCGCAGGTTCTGCGCTCGCCGCCCATCAAAAAGCATCTGCCCGCCAAACCGCCCGCGCAGGCGCTTTTACTCGGCTGCGGCACGGCCTATCACGCCTGCTTGCTGGGCGCATATTATATCGAGCGCCTGGCGGGAATCCCCGCCTTTCCCGAGCTTGCCAGCGAATACCGCAGCCGCATTTCCTTTCCCTACCGCGATTGCGCCTGCATTGCCGTCAGCCAGAGCGGCGAGACGGCCGATACCATTTCGGCGGCGCGCAAGGCTGGTGAGCGCGGGGCGTCGCTGATCACGCTGACCAACACGCTGGGCTCCACCCTTGAACGCATGGCCGCCGCCTCGCTGATCACGCCCGCCGGGCCGGAATTGTCCGTCGCCAGCACCAAGGCATACACCTCGCAGGCGCTGGCGCCTTTGCATCTTTCGCTGCACTGGGGGCGCCTGCGCGGTATGGAGGCGGACAATCTGACCGAAAATCAGCTGTCAAAATTGCCGCAGCTGGCGCAGGAGGCGCTAAGCATGGCAGAAAATCTCCGCGCCTACATTGAGCCGCGCGCGGCCCGGCCGCTGTTTTTCTTTATCGGACGCGGCGCGGATGCCATAACGGCGCGCGAGGCGGCGCTCAAATTCAAGGAAATCACCTACATCCCGGCCGAAAGCTATCCGGCGGGCGAGCTCAAGCACGGCGCAATTGCGCTGATTCACAAAGGCATGCCGGTCATCGCCGTCTGCACCCAGCCCGAATGGCTGCACAAGACGCTGCTCAATCTGTCCGAGTGCCGTGCACGCGGCGCGGAATGCGTATGCTTTTGTCTGCCACACATGGAAAAGGAGGCGCGGGAGGCTTCCGATCACGTTTTCCTTTTGCCTGAGATGCCGCCGCTGCTATCGCCCATCATTTCGGTGATTCCACTGCAGCTGCTATCATACTGCGCGGCCTGCGAAAAGGGGCTGGATGTGGATAAGCCGAGGAACCTGGCAAAATCCGTAACCGTGGAATAGCACGCCCGCCGCGCCGCCGCATACCGTGAAAGTGTGGAGGCCCTGCCTCCCTGGCAGACAGCGGCAGTTTTCCGCACTGCCGCAAGCGGGATGTGAGTATCATGAAACGCGGCGAAATCTTCCGCGCAAACCTTGATCCCGTGCAGGGCTCCGAGCAGGGCGGGATTCGCCCCGTTGTCATCGTTCAGAACGACCGGGGTAATCAATCCAGCCCCACGGTAATCGTGGCCCCGCTGACAAAGCAGCGCAAAAAGCTGTCGCTCAGGACGCATGTGGAAATCCTGCCGCCCGAGGGCGGACTGAAATACCCCTCGCTTGTCCTTTGCGAGCAATTGCGCACGCTGGAAAAAACGCGCCTGAGCAAGTATTTGGGAACGCTTTCTCCTGCTTCTCTCAGGCTTGTGGACGCAGCGCTCTCAGCGGCGCTTGGCACGGGAAAAGGTGATTGAAATATTGGGCTGCCGCAGGAATGCGGCGGCTTTTTATGTGGGGATGGGGAGGACGGGGGGGCGAAGAGGAACGTTACTTTCTTGGAGCCCAAGAAAGTAACAAAGAAGGCAGCGTTTTTGTTGGAAGAGGGCTGTTTCCTTTGGTGCGGAGTACGTTTGAACCGCCGTTTTTCTGCGGAAAAACGAGCGTGGTTTCGCGCTGCGGCACGGAAAGGATAACGCCGCTGCGGCGGCTACCCCTCCCGCTCGTTTCGCCGAAGCTAAACGGCGACGCTACCACGCAGCAGGCCGATTGCGCTTGCGCAATCGCACGCGTGAAGCGCGCAGAAAAAGAGAGTGGAAACCATCGGAGCAAGCTTGCTTGCAGCCGTGGGGTCCGCTCTCCTTTTTCGTCAGCCTGCCACAACATTCACGCAAACAAAACGCAGGCTTTCGGGTGGGGTTTGGGGAGGTGCTTTGGCCTTCCAAAGCAGCCTCCCCTTCGTCCCCTAACATCCCCCTCCGCCCCATTTCCCCGTTGACTTCCCACCTCACTTGCGCTACAATTTAATTGGATAAATATGCCCGCAAAGGGGGAATCGTACAATGATGGAAAAAAACAACCTGAAGGGATGGCTGTATCTTTTGCCTGCCATTCTCTTTCTGGGCTTTTTCATGGTGTATCCGCTGATTGACGTGTTCATTTATTCGTTTGAGGAGGGCTACAATTCGGCCTCGCAGACGTACTTTGGCACGGGGCTTTATAATTACTCCTACGTGCTGCATGATCCGTACTTCCTGCAGGCGGTGAAAAACACCTTCATATTGGTTATCATCACCGTGCCCTTGTCCACGGGCCTGGCGCTTTTGATTTCCCTGGGCCTTAATTCCATCAAGCCTTTGCGCAACGTCTTCCAGACGATCTATTTCCTGCCCTATGTCACCAACACCCTGGCAGTCGGTCTGGTGTTTATGATTTTGTTCAAAAAAACGCCCTATTCCGACGGTCTTGTGAACCTGCTGATCAATTTTTTCGGCGGGGAATCCATCGACTTTATCGACGGCCCCTACTGGGCGAAGATGTTCGTGCTGTGCTTCTACACGGTATGGGTGGTGCTGCCCTTCAAGATTCTCATTCTCACCAGCGCGCTGGCGTCGGTGGGCGAGCAGTATTACCAGGCCGCGCGCGTGGACGGCACCAAAAAGAGACGTATGTTCCTGCGTATCACGCTGCCGATGATCTCCCCCTCGCTATTCTATCTGATCATCACGGGCTTTATCGGCGCGTTCAAAGCATACAGCGATTCCGTCGCCCTTTTCGGCACCGATCTGAACGCCGCGGAAATGAACACCATCGTCGGCTATGTATACGACATGCTCTATGGCAACAGCGGCGGCTACCCCAGCTACGCCTCGGCAGCAGCCATCATCCTCTTTGCCATCGTGCTGACCATCACGTGCATCAATTTGCTCATCAGCAAAAAGCACGTGCATTATTAAGGAGGTGCGCGCATGGCTAAACAGATTGACTTTGAAAAGATCGAGCGCCGCGCCCGCATCCGTCACCGCGTATCGCAGGGCGTTATCTATGCGCTGCTTGGCTTCTGGGCGCTGATGGTGCTTTTCCCCTTCTACTGGATGCTGCTCACCAGCGTCAAAAGCTACAGCACCTACAATGCCGAGTACATCCCCAAGCTCTACACCCTTGCGCCCACCATCCAGAACTATGTGGACGCCTTCACCGCCGTGTCGCTGGCCAAGTATTTTGCCAACACGCTGATTTACACCGTCGTCACCACCGCCGTTATGCTGGTAGTCACGGTGCTCTCAGCCTTCGCCTTTGCCCGTCTTGAATTCAAGGGCAAAAATCTGGTGTTTCTGCTCTTCCTCGCGCTGATGATGATCCCCAACGAATTGGTCGTCATCACCAATTTCGTCACCATTACCAACCTTGATCTGCGCAATACCTTCACAGGGCTTATTCTTCCTTCGATCACGTCGGTATTCTACATCTACCTGCTCAAGGAGAATTTCGCCCAGGTGCCGGATGAACTGTACTATGCGGCCAAGGTCGATAACACGAGCGACTTCAAATACCTTGTCAAGGTGCTCATCCCCGTGTGCCGCCACACGGTCATCACCATTACCATCCTCAAAATCATCGAGTGCTG
>JAZQXQ010000197.1:0-1636 GCA_045632965.1 Clostridia bacterium | reverse complement strand
ACTCCATTTCGGAGCCGGTGCTTTTTTTCATTTCCCTCTCAGCTTCTTCAGCCGCTTCATCACGTCGTTTTCCCCGCGGCCAAAGTAATCGTGCAGCTTGCGATACTCGCTGAACAATTGCTCATATACCTTGACATTTTCCTCGATGGGCATATATACCTTCTGCTCGCCCTGCGACATGGCGCGAATCGCCGCAAATGCATCGTCGTATCCGCCCTTTTCGCTGCCGACCGCTGCCGCGGCAAGGATTGCACTGCCCAGCGCCGGACCCTGATCGCTGCCAGCAATGCGCACGGGCATGTTCAGCACGTCGGCGTAAATCTGCATCGCCATGGCGTTTTTCTGGCTGATGCCGCCGGTAGCGAACAATTCATTCACCTCAACGCCGCTCTCGCGGAAGGTCTCCACGATCATTCGCGAGCCGTACGCCGTCGCCTCAATCAGCGCGCGGTACATTTCCTCCGCGCGGGTCTGCAGCGTCAAGCCCAGCATCATGCCCGTCAGATCAAAGTCCACCAGCACGCTGCGGTTGCCGTTCCACCAGTCAAGCGCCATGAGGCCGCTCTCGCCGGGACGCAGCTTTTCCGCCAATTCCGTCAGGTACGACTGAATATGCATCCCGCGCTCTTTCGCTTCCTCAAAATACGCCGCAGGCACGCAGTTCTTCGTCAGCCAGGCATAATGATCGCCCATGCAGCTCTGCCCCGCTTCATAGCAGAAATATCCCGGCAGAACGCCGTCCTCCAGCGCCCCGCAGATACCCTCCACCGGCGCACCGTTATCCGACAACGCCATAAAGCACGCGCTGGTGCCCATGACAATCATTAATTGCCCGGGCTTTGTCATACCCACAGCCGGCACGCCGCCGTGCGCATCCAGTACGCCAACGCTGACCGGCAGCTTACGAGGCAGCCCCAGCTTATCCGCCATTTCATCCGTCACGCAGCCCGCTTCCGTTACCACGGCCTGCACCGGCGATTTCACCTTTTCGCTGATCACCTTTGCAAAGCGCGGATTGACCGAGGCAAAATACTCCTCCGCCGGGAAGCCCGTGTGTTTGTTGTAAAAGAATTTATAGCCCGCCGCGCAGTAGGAGCGCACCATTTTGCCCGTCAGATTGAAGGTCACCCAATCAAGCGCCTCCACCCACTCGTCCATGGCCTCATACACCTGCGGCGCATCCTCAAGCACTTCCAATAGTTTTGGCAGCGCCCACTCGCTGGAAACCTTGCCGCCGTAATTGATCAGCCACGGCTCCTTGCGCTCTACGGCAGCCATTGTCATGCGATCCGCCTGTTCCTGCGCGCCGTGATGCTTCCACAGCTTCACATAAGCATGCGGCTCGTTTTTAAACGCATCACGAAAACACAACGGCGTACCGCTTTCATCAACAGGCAGCACCGTGCTGGATGTAAAATCCACGCCCATGGCAATGATATCGTTTTTATCAACGCCGCTCTCGCGGATCACGGCAGGCACCGTGTATTCCAGCGCTTCGAGATAATCCTTTGGATGCTGCAGCGCCCAGTCGTTTTTCAGTTTCGTCCCGTCAGGCAGCTCACGGTCCATCACCGCATGCGGGTATTCATATACGGCAGAAGCCAATTGCCTGCCGTCCTTCACATCCACAATCACC
>JAZQXQ010000196.1:0-8129 GCA_045632965.1 Clostridia bacterium | reverse complement strand
GCGCCGGTATTGTTGGAAGCTGCTGGTGCGGGCGATGAAATAGCTGTGCGGGAGCTGAACGACGTGGCAGCAGGTATGGCCGAAAGCCTGCGCGCAGCGGCGGCAATCAGCGGAAGCCGGGAGATTGTGCTCGGCGGCAGTGTCTGGAAGAGCGGCATATATCAGCGGTGTGTAAAGGAACACCTCACCGGTGAATGGCTTTTTACAACGCCCAAGCTTCCGCCGGTATATGGCGCAGTTGTTGCCGCCATGGGGATTGCCGGCTTGGTAGTGGAACGCGAATTTGAAGAGAATTTTGAACGGACATGGCAGGAGGAAAACAAATGAGTGACGTGATCAGTTTGCTGCATACGGAGCAGCGCAATCCTGAAACGCAGAAAATTGATTGTGTATCCACGCGGGAAATGCTGGAAATGATCAACCGCGAAGATCAAAAGGTGGCGGGCTGCGTGCATGCGGTTTTGGATGATGTTGCCCGGGCGGTAGACATCATTGTGCCCAGAATGCGCAAAGGCGGCAGGATTGTTTATGTAGGCGCCGGCACAAGCGGCAGACTGGGCTATCTGGACGCCTCCGAATGCCCTCCCACCTATGGCGTATCGCCCGAAATAGTTTCCTGTGTGATGGCAGGCGGCCGGGATGCTGTTTTTTCTGCGCGTGAAGGCGTGGAGGATTGTCCCGTGCAGGCCGTTGAGGATTTGAAGGCGCACGGCCTGACTACCTTGGATACGGTTGTGGCTGTATCTGCAAGCGGCAGAACGCCTTATTGTGTTGGCGCGCTGGATTATGCAAGGGAAATCGGCGCGGGCGCGATTGCTGTTTCGTGCAATAAAGACTCTGTCATGGGCCGGCATGCTGATATAAGTATCGAACCGGATACCGGCGCTGAAGCCATCATGGGCTCTACCCGCATGAAAGCGGGCACCGCACAGAAAATGATCCTGAACATGATTTCGACGTCTGTTATGGTTCAAATGGGACGAACCTGCGGCAATCTGATGGTGTGTCTGCATTGCAAAAACGAGAAGATCTCCAATCGCATCATCCGCTTGTTCCAGGAAGCAACCGGCTGCAAGGACGCAGCGCATGCGAGTGATATGATTGCCCGCGCACAGGGAGATACCGCGGTGGCTGTGCTGATGGAACGCACGGGGTGCTCGTATGAAGCTGCGCTTCTGGCCATGCAGTCGCTCAAGCACTTTGGCGAAGCGGAAAAAAGCCTGGCAAAATAAATCAATGTTTTCTCTTGAAGACTACTCTGCTCACGATTTTCGCACACGGTATTTGGAGTGCATCAGAGTCTAATCATGGTCTTTCACAGTCAAAGCAGAGTGTTTATCGAATACCCTGCTTTTTATTAACCGGTTATACCTTTCGGCATACCATCATCACCAACATTTACGAAATCACGCATGATGCAAGCATTGCAGCCGCAGTGGCGGGACACAGCAAGACAACCACCACGATGAACCGCTATGCGCATGCTCGTCAGGATGCAGCAAAAAAAGGCATCCTGGCAGTGGATGCGGCGTATCATTTGTGATACGGTTTGTGATTGCCATTATATTTGGGTGATTTCGATCTAGTTTGGCTTCGCTCCCTGCAGCGGAGGAGATAAACCTCTAAACTGCATATTTCCGGGTGCATTTGCCGTTTTACATTAGGATTCTGCAAGAACAAAAAGAAAAGGACTGAAACCTTGTATCAAAGTTTCAGTCCTTTTATGGAGCTGATACCCGGATTTGAACCGGGGACCTCATCCTTACCAAGGATGCGCTCTACCTGCTGAGCTATATCAGCGCATCATTTGACGCAAGATGTATTATACTATATTCCTCGACAAAAAGCAAGAGGTTTATTTCATTTTATTTATATTTTTTTATTTCAGCAGCAGGCGGGCTTTCTGGTGGGCAAATTCGTTGGCGGTGCACTCAATCAGCTTTTCGATAATGGGCGTAATTGGACGGCCGCGGCGGTAAGCAAGAGCAAACTGACGCGACATATCCATATTCTTGATACGATAGAAATTCGGAAGCGTTTCCGGGCGGTAGTCGCTGGCGATCAATTCGGTCATCAGGCTCAGGCCCATGCCATTGCCCACAAAGGAAATAACGGTGTCCCAGCTCGAAGCGGTATACTTTTTTTGAGGCGTGAAGCTGATGCTGGAAAACAATGTGTTCTGCAGCAGGGAGATTTTGTCACTTTCAAGGTGGATAATGTACGATTCGTTGCGCGTCAGGTTGATGTCGATGGAGCCGTCGGGATCCGCCAGCTGATTGATGGGATGATCGCGGGGAACGGACAGGTAAATGTTTTCGATGCCGATAGGAATGTATTCCAGTTCGGGGTTTGCGGGCAGCGTAGGCACCAGGCAGCAGTCCAGCGTACCCTCTATAACGTCTTTTTCCAATCTTGTCGAGTTGCCTGTATCACGGAAATGAAGAACATACTGAGGAAAATTGACGCGGAAATGCTTGAGAATGCCGGGCAGCAAACGCCGGGCATAAAAGGGCGACATGGCAAAGGAGAGCCTGTCCTCGGTGTAATTCTGCAGGTTTTGAACGGCATATATCATCATATCGCGCTCAGCCAGGAGCTTTCGGCCCTGCTCGATGATGATGCGGCAGGCGGGCGTGGGCGTCATGGTATGGCCGGAGCGGATAAAAAGCTGCTTGCCCAGGTTGCTTTCGATTTTGTGCAGCTGCTGCGAAAGCGCGGGCTGGGTGATGAACAGTGTGCGTGCGGCCTGCGATATGCTATTATGATCTGCTACGGCAATGATGTAGGAAATGTCCTTAAAATCCATAAAAACCCTCTGTAATTATAAGTTTTACTTATGGAAAATCATTATAACATATAATTGGACAAAAGGCAACGGTTGTGATATATATATATATATATATACATATAACCTTAGTTTTGGTATGTATTTGACAAATGCTGCTGTTTTGGTTATTATATTTAAAAGCAGTATATTTCCGGAGAGGAAATGGATATGAAATTTGAAAACTTCGTCTGGGACTATGACGGCACCTTGTTTGATACATACGACGCCGTAACAAAGGCTTATCACCGTGCGGTGACCAAGCTGGGCATTGATATTACTTTTGAGGAACTGCGCTGGATGACCAAGCATTCCCTTGGCTGGACGGCCAAGCAGCTGGAAGAGAAGTATCACGTGCCTGAAGCAGAAATTCTTTCTACTTATTATAGCTTCGCGCCGGAAGAGGAAACCATGCTGGCCATGCTGCCCTACGAAGGCACGAAGGAAGTGCTCAAGGCCATCTGCGATCGCGGGGGAAAGAACTACCTCTATTCCCACCGCGATCATGTGTCCATCGAGGCGCTGGAGCATTACGGGCTGAAGGAATACTTCGCTGATTTTATTACCAAGGATGATCATTTTCCCCGCAAGCCTGCGCCCGACGCGCTGCTGCACCTGATCAACAAGCACGGCCTTGATCCCAAGGCGAGCGTGATGGTGGGCGACCGCGTGCTGGACGTGGAAGCGGGCCTGAATGCCGGGATGAGCGGCGCGCTGTTTGATCCCGAAAACTTCTGTGAGGGCAAAGCCCCCACGCCCTATCAGTACCCCTCTATGGCAGAACTGCAAAAGGCGCTTGTAGAGTGAGGTGTGAACCGCCGCGGCGGAAAGCGGGTTCTTGTTTTATTCGGAACCGAAACAAGGTATTCCTCCATGGAGGCGCCGCAAAGAGCGCTCGTGGAATGATATAAATAGTTAGGAGGAATGAAAGTGTCCACTGTTGCCATCAAGCCGCGCCAGCTGGTGCTCAAGCCTTATCAAAAGGCCATGAGCGCAGCCTTCTACGTACTTGGCGCGATCATCACCCTCGTTGGTATTTTCTGCTTCCTGGTTGGCGATATGCAGCTGCCGGCCTTTGCGGAAATCAACGAGCATGTCAAGACGGTTTATGAGAATCAGCTCTATTCCGGCATCAAGATGGGTCTGTTTGATACGGTTTCGTATTACACCATCAAGTTCGCCGTGCTGGTGATCATCGTCGGCCTGCTGCTCATCCTCAATGCCTGGATGCTGGTAGGTCAGAAGTTTGAGCGTTACCGCGACTTCCTGTGTGTGCTGCCTGCGATCGTCGCGCTGGCCATCTTCACCTACTATCCGCTGCTGGACCTGTTCCGCATCAGCTTCACCAACTGGAACCTGATGAAGGAAGAATACAAGTTCGTCGGCTGGAAGAACTACAAGTGGCTGTTTGACGGCTCCGGCTGGAAGTATATGAAAAACTCCCTGCTGGTTACCGTCAAGTACACCTTCTGGGAAGTGTTCTTCTCCCTGGGCGGCGGCCTGGTCATGGCCATGCTGTTCAACCGCATGACCCGCTACTTCAACGCCCTGCGCGCCCTGGTATTCATGCCCAAGTACATCGCTGTTTCTACCAGCGCTATCGTATTTGTATGGATGCTCAACGGCAAGCACGGTATTATCAACTGGCTGCTGAGCGTATTTGGCGTTCAGGGTCCCGACTGGCTGGCTGATGCTACCTTTGCGCTGCCCGGCATTCTGATCCTCACCTTCTGGCGTACGGTCGGTTATGCGATGATGATCTTCCTCTCCGCCATGAAGGGCATCCCGCAGGATTATTATGAAGCCGCGTCCATCGACGGCGCCGACGGCATGCACCGTTTCCGCTTCATCACCCTGCCTCTGCTGGCGCCCACCACGCTGTTCCTGGTGGTTACCACCTTCGTCAGCTCCATGAAGGTCTTCCAGTCGGTCGACGTTATGACCGGCGGCGGCCCCTACGACGCCACGATGGTAATGGTACAGTGGGTATACAAGCTCTCGTTCGACCAGTTCCGTGTTGACCGTGCGGCTGCTGCCTCTGTTATCTTCTTCCTGATTCTGCTGCTGTGCACCATCATCCAGATGAAGTTCGGCAACAAGAACGTCAACTACGATCAGTAAGCGAAGGAGGGAAATACAATGAGTAATGAGAAGAAAATTTCCCATCTGACGCGCATGAGCATGCACGGCTGGTTTGATATCCTCGTTCGTGCTATCTGCATCGGCCTGGTGTTCGGCCTGATCGCGTTGGTTGGTCAGATTTCCTATGTGCGCACTGCCGCTACCTATACCGCCGAAATGGGCGCGTATGAGCGCGAACAGGCGCTGGACTGGTTCGCTAAGAACCGCGGCTTCATGCTTACGCTGTTCGCCGGCTTTGTGGGCTTTGGTATCGTCGGTCTGCTGCTGATCCGCTTTGTCAGCCCCGTGATTGCCAGCGACGTGCAGCGCCAGGTGAAGATGCGCAAGCTGGCCGGCATTGCCCAGAATGTGGGCGCCACGCTGGTTGCGCTGATCATGATCTTCCCTCTGTACTGGATGATCATCTCTTCCTTCAAGCACACCGATGAGCTGCTCGCGCCTACGCCTACGCTGTGGCCCGAGACCTGGGTGTTTGATACCTACCCCAACGTCCTCAAGCGCGCGCCCTTTGGCCGCTACTTCTACAACACCATTTACACCACCTTCTTCCAGGTCGTCTTCCAGCTGTCCATCGGCGTTATGGCCGCGTACGGCTTCTCCAAGGGCGAATTCAAGGGCAAGAACGTGCTGTTCATCGTGGTGCTGGGCGCGCTGATGGTACCGCTTCAGGTTACCTTCGTGCCGATCTACGTGCTGATCTCCAAGCTGGGCTGGATGAACTCCTTCCCCGGCCTGATCATTCCCCATCTGGTATCTGCTTACTTCATCTTCATGCTTCGTCAGAACTTCATGTCGGTGGATAACAGCTACCTTGAAGCCGGTATGCTGGACGGCATGGGCCGCATTCAGTCCATCATTTATGTACTGTGCCCCATGTGTAAGCCTACCCTGATCACGGTATCGATCATCACCTTCATCAACGGCTGGAACTCCTACTTCTGGCCCAAGATGATCACAACCAGTGACTTCCGCCGCACCATCGCTGTCGGTATCAACCATATCCGTCAGACGTTTGCGGGCCTGGAGGTTCAGAACTACAACGAAATCATGGCTGCGGCCGTGCTGGCGATTATGCCCATCGTTGCGCTGTTCCTGATCCTGCAGAAGTACATCATGACGGGTCTTTCCAAGGCCAGCATGAAGTAATCCCATGATCCTAAAGCGGAAACGCTTTAAATTGTTAGGATAAAAATTGAAAGGAGAAACCCAAATGAAGAAGATCACCGCTCTGCTTCTGGCCCTGCTGATGATGCTCTCTATGAGCGCTGCTATGGCCGAAGGCAACCCCTACGCCGTTACCGAGCCCATCACCATCGAGTGGTGGCACAGCAACGAAGACCAGTACACCGAAGACATCAAGAAGCTCGAAGCTATGTTCGAAGCTGAATATCCCATGATCGACGTCGTTCCCATGTACATCGGTTCCGGCGGCACCCTGGCTGAACAGCTGATCGCTGCGCACGCTGCGGACGCCGTTCCCGCCGTGTCTCAGTGCAACGTTGGCTACCTGGCTGAGTATGCCGCTTCCGGCGTTACCACCAATCTGGAGCCCTACTTTGAAGCCTATGGCATCAACAAGGACGACTTCGTAAAGGGCTATCGCCAGAGCGCGACCCTGGCCGAAGACGGCAACATGTACTCCTTCCCCTTCCTGGCCTCCACCCAGGTAATCTACTACAACAAGACCATCGCCCAGGCTGAAGGCATCGAAGTGCCCACCAAGTGGGAAGACATGGACGCTTTCATGAAGAAGGCCACCGTGAAGAACGCTGACGGCACCACCGCCCGCTATGCCATGGTATTCGGCGGCTGGGGCACCCAGTACTTCGAGACCATGTTCACCAACTACGGCGTGGAAGTCATCAAGGAAGACGGCACCACCGGTATCGCCGATGACATCTCCATCGAAATCACCACCCAGATCAAGGATTGGATCGACAACGGCTATGCCTACTGGGCTTATGGCTCCGGCGCTTCCACCAACATGCGTCAGGACTTCTGGGATCAGAAGGTCTTCGCTGTTGTTCATACCTGCTCTCTGATCACCACCTACCGCGACAAGATCGCTGGCGCCTTCGAATTTGACATCGCTGGCTTCCCGGCCGTCGATGGCAAGGCCAACACCCTGCTGTCCGGTAACCACCTGGTAATCCCCAAAAAGGCCTCTCAGGCTCAGAAGAACGCCGGTTTCCTGTTCGCCAACTGGATCACCTCTGGCGAAGCCAGCCTGTACTGGGCTGAAATCTCCGGCTATATGCCCGGCCGTTACTCTGCTATGCAGGGTGAAGCTGCTGAAGCTCTGTTCTCCAAGACTCCCGCTTACGAGAACCTGTTCGCCAACGTTGACAACATCCAGCCCACTGACGCCCGCACCTACTACTCCACCTGCGCCAATGAATGGATGAAGGCCCTGGGCAAGATCTTCAAGGAAGGCGCTCCTGTGGAAGCCACCCTGGAAGAGGCCGCTGAGCTGATCAACGAGATCATTGAAGACGCTCAGTAATCGGTAAACTAAATAAAAAAGAGCCCTTCGGGGCTCTTTTTTAAACGCATGAAAGGCAGTAAAAACTGCCTTTCATGCGGGGCATCATTTTCCTGTTCGGCTTTGCCTCACGGCCGGAAAATGGTAGAATTTTTGTCAGAAAAGAAGCAGCGCCGGGATTACCGGCGCTGCTCTTTTATATGTGGTAGGAATCAGTCCTCGTCGTCCTCGATGACGTCGTCTTCCTGCTTCTTGTTGGCGTTTTCATCGATGCCCAGGGTCTTCTGCACCTTTTTCTTGGCCTTGCGCCACCAGATGGTGAACACCGCGCCCACAGCCACGGCCACGCCGGCGACAGCCTGGATGATGAAGGTGGTCGTCGAGGGATCGATATAAGCAAAGGCGGTGGAGCAGAAGATGATGTTCAGCGAGAGCATGAACATGAGCAGTAGGAAGATGCGTTCGGACTTTTTCATGAGATCAGGATCCTTTCTTTCTATGTAATGCTTTTGCGGGGAAACTTAGTCGTTCTTGCGGTTGGCCGCCTGTTCCTTGATGGCGTCCATCACGGCGCGGTAGGCAGCCTTGCCAAAGGAGCCGAAGTTGGCGATGTAGGTATCGCGGATTTTGAGGATTTCTTCCTCGTAGCGGGCGCCGTCGTTGAGCACCTTCTGCACCGTT
>JAZQXQ010000195.1:0-3438 GCA_045632965.1 Clostridia bacterium | reverse complement strand
CAATGGCATTCATTTTCGTGAAGTATCGCATCGTCTTTGGAATCATCTCCGCCAGCGATGCATATTCTCCCGACGACAAATCGCAGGCCTTTCTTTGCGGATGAATCCCTGCGCAATACAGAATTTCATCACTGTATATGTTGCCGATCCCCGCAATCACCGTTTGATCAAGCAGGCATTCCTTGATCGTCTTTTTGCTTTTTCCGATTTCCTCTTGCAAATACTCACCTGTAATCGCTGTATCAAAAGGTTCCATTCCCAGCTTTTCGATCTCCTTGAGCGTTTCCCCATCCTTTATAAGCCAGAAGCGTCCAAAGCGCCTTGGATCGATAAAGCGCAGTTCCTTTCCCCCTTGCAATTTTAATACCACATGCGTATGCTTTTCAAATGGATAATCCCTGCCAGTCACCAGCAAACAGCCCGTCATACGCAAATGAACGATCAGCTGCATCTCATTGTCCATCGTCAGGATCATATACTTTCCCCGGCGCGACATCGACAAGAAAGTATTCCCCTGCAGTTTTTCCGTAAACGATTGTGCATCTGCATTTGCAAGCACCTGCTCATTAAGCACGCATACTTCATTCACTCTGCAGCCAATGATCTGCGGCCCGATCACATTGCATACCGTCTGCACCTCAGGAAGTTCAGGCATCTGTGCTCACTTCACCCTTTCGCACCGATAGTATTTAAACATACTATCCTCCCGCACATAGCGAAAGCCGACTTTCTCCAGCACATGCTGGCTGCGCGCATTGGCAAGCAGCGCATCCGCATTGACCGCCTGCATCCCCAGCATATCAAAGGCATAATCCAGCGCCAGCTGCTCCGCGCGCGTTCCAATACCTTTGTCTTTCACGGCATCATTGAGCAGATGGATTCCCATGCTGCACTCGCGCTTTTCAAAATCAATATACTTCAGTTTGATTTCGCCAACCATCTCTTCGCCCTGCATAATGGCAAACACGCGCCTGCTTGCAACATCCTGCTCGCGCCAGTATGCATCCACTTTGTCGGCGCTGTACACATATTCCCGAAAGGGCTGTCCCGGCGCAAACACCGCGGGATCATTCTGAAATTCCCGATAAAACGCATGGCACATTTCCCGCGTCATGGGAATCAAAGAAACGCTTTCATTCATCATTCTTCCTCAGATTGCTTTTCTATACAGATCTGTACATTCAGTTTATCCTTGCTCTTTGCCAGATACACATCGTAATGCCCGTTTCGATTCGCGGCTTTTTTATCAAGGCAAATAATTTCGCCGTCCGTTTCATACCGGCACAGCCACCCTTCATACCGCACAGTCAGCGACTGTTTTTTAAGCGTAATTTCCGTATACTTTTCGCCATCAAACGCAAATGCCGGCAAAGCAAAGCCTATCTCGCCATCATGCTCCAGCAAAACAGACACGCCGCGTTCATCAACAGCATACTGTTCTATTACGCATTCTCCCGCAGCAAAGGTCGTATTCAGCGCCGCAACGGCCTGCTTTTCACGTTCTTCCGCATTTACCACCTGCATTGCCGCATCATCTGCCGCAAATTTCCACTCCCCGTTATAAGGAATAGCCGCACATGCGGAAAAAGCCATCTTTTCCGCTATGTCCAGCGTATAAGAAGGCGATTTCGGGCAAGGCGTGGAAAGACAAATGGCCGACGGTGCGCCAATGCGGTGCACTCTGCCAAGTCCGTTCGCATCATAATGCGGATCAGCATTCAGATCAAACTCAATGCCATAGCCGCCGCTCTTCAAAAACAGCTTATGGAAATGCGAGGATGTCGCAAAAGCGCTGGGCTCGTTTTGTTCGGTATACGCATCCGCAATCGCATCATCGCAGATCAGATACGCCCCGTGCAGCATGGAAGCCACCGTAATCATATATTTATCAAAATATGCGTATTTTTCGCACCCGTATTTCGTTTCCGTCGGGAACCTGTTTTTGATATGGCGGATGGGCTTTTTGTCAAGCCACAGCCGGATCACATCAAGCGCCCGCGCAGACGCCGCCTTAAAACGCGCCGCCATCTCTTTTTCGCCCAGGTTCCAATAGCGCTTGGCTTCAAATTCACAAAGAATGCTCAGCCACGCTTCATTGTGCAAAAACTGATTGCTTCTTCCGCCGAAGGGGATTTCCCCTGTCGGGGACTGCATTTTCAGCATTGCCAGACCCGCTTTTTTCAAAATTTCGCTGATTTTTTCATAATGTCTTCCGCGATAGCCCTGATTCAGCAAAAAGGCCATCAGCCCTCTTGACACAAGATCATAAACAATCGGATGATGAACGTCACTGTCAAGCTTATCCATATACATGCCGTTCTCATCAAACCATTGCAGCTGCTGTTCCAGTTGCAGATCAATAAACGCCGACGAATCGCACAGCTCGGCTTTTTGTCTGAAAAACTCACTGACCGCCGTAAACAGCGCCCAGTTGCGCACCGTATCCGTAACGCTGGTCGCATATTTGTCGTAGCATGCGGTCGGCTCAATTGTGCTTAAATACTCTCTCCAGCGCTGCGTTGTTTCGCATTCGATTGCATTGCTTTTTTCAATTTCCCACAGGCAGCAGATAATCTCGCGTACGGAAAAATCATTCGCTGCTTTGACGCAGGGAATCGTCTTGCAGCAAAATTCCATCATTTCAAGAAAAACAGGCAATAAATCCCTGCGCCTTCCGTGCGCAATCAAAATGCCGATATTCGCCGTCAGGCGCGGAAAGCCATGCTCCGTCAGGCCGTTCTCTTTCACATCATCAAAATAACGATGGATATGCGCATCGGAATACGCACTGAGTACACGCTCCATCAAATCAATATAATCAAGCTTTGACATACTTTCCTCCGCCAAACAGAATAAAAAGGCGGCCCTCACGCAAGAGCCGCCATATTACATAAATTACCAGTTCGCCAGCAGATATTCTTCCGCTTCGGGGCACCAGAGGTTATTGTTCTTCTCGCAGATGTCAGCCAGACCGGCGAAGCGGGCGTCTTCAGCAGCCTTGGCGCGGAACTCGTCAATCGCAGTCAGAGGCATGCTGATATGGGTGTAAATCAGCTTCTTGCCGCCGGTCAGCTTGGGCTGGGTCAGGGTGACTTCAGCGCAGCAATCCAGGCCGCCGATGTGGGTGACCATAACGGCAGGATTGAGCACGCCCTTGGCGCTCAGCTCGAGGGATTCGATCATGTCCGCGGTATTGCCGCCGGTGGTACCCATGACGTGCGTGGAGTTATAATGCACATCATAGTAATTCAGTTTGGCACTGAACTTGGGATCGGTGGGGCCGGCGAAGAAGTTCAGGCAGCAGTCGCGGCCGGCGATATCGCTGGCCAGCTCCAGCACCGCAGGAACGGGCGCATAGGAGAACACATCGTCATAACCGGTGCCGCCCACCAGATCCTTGAGTTCCTTGGCAGGATCGGCCATCTTGGCGGTGTTGAT
>JAZQXQ010000194.1:0-1579 GCA_045632965.1 Clostridia bacterium | reverse complement strand
GGAATACTCCGTGCCCGTTTTTCTGCTTACCCAGTTGGCCACGCGCGGGCCAAAGCCGATGCCGAAAGAGCGCACGGCGATGCCGCAGGCGCGCGCCGCCAGAAAATGCCCCAGCTCGTGCACCGTAATCATGAAGCCAAGCAGCAGCAGGGCCAACACAACATAGAGGATCGTCGACATTTCTTACTCCCGTTTTTATTACAGCTTTGCCATTTCCTCGCGGGCCATACGCCGCGCCAGATCATCTGCAAAGTACACCTGCTCGATAGTATCGGCAGGCAGATCGCCCACGCGCGAAAGCGTATTCTCAACCACCTTGGCAATGTGGGTAAATTTCATTTTGCCGCTGCGGAAATGCGCGTTGGCCTCTTCATTGGCCGCGTTCATCACACAGGCTGCCGCGCCGCCCGCCTTCAGCGTTTCATAGGCAATGCGGATGGCCGGGAAGCGCACGGTATCCGCCGCGGAGAACGTGCAGCTGCCGATGGCGGCAAAATCCGCCGTGGGCGCATTGGTAATAATGCGCTCGGGGTACGACATGGCATAGGCGATGGGCACGCGCATATCGGGCGCGCCCAGCTGCGCCAGCACCGCGCCGTCCTTAAACTGAATCATGGAATGCACGATGCTCTGCGGATGAATCAACACTTCAATCTGTTCAGGCTTTGCATCAAACAGCCACCTGGCCTCCACGATCTCCAAAGCCTTATTGAACATGCTGGCGCTGTCTACCGTGATTTTGGCGCCCATATTCCAGTTGGGATGCGTCAGCGCCTGCGCAAGCGTTGCGTTTTCCAGCTGCTCCAAAGTATAGTTGCGGAACGCGCCGCCCGAGGCCGTCAGCAGAATCTTTTCATAGAGATTGCCTTGCGAGGCCTTGAGGCACTGATAAATGGCGCTGTGCTCAGAGTCAACGGGAATCAGCGTGGGGCCGTCTTCTTCATCCGGACACGCCGCCATCACCAGCTTGCCGCCGGCAATCAGCGCTTCCTTATTGGCCAGAAGTACGCGGCGGCCGGCCTTTCGCGCCGCCATCACAGCAGGCAGGCCCACCATACCGACAACAGATACCAGAACATCGTCGCAGGGCACTTCCTGCGCGGCATAAATCAGCGCTTCCTTCCCGAAATGCCACTCGCAGAAGGCAAGATCCTTAGGAATCTGCACGTCCTCCGCCTTCAGGCCGCTCAGTCCCGCCATCTTCGGCCGAAAAGCCCTTACTTGCGCAAAAAGCGCATCCGCCTGGCGGTGCGCTGTAATTGCGTTTACGGTAAAGCGATCGGGATGCAGCGAAACGATCTGCAAAGCCTGCGTGCCAATGGAGCCTGTGCTCCCCAGAATATTGATGGTACGCATCATTGAATCCTTTCTGTGATTACCACATGATCGACTGGTAAATATACACCAGCACCGCCATAAACAGTACGCTGTCAATACGGTCCATCATGCCGCCGTGACCGGGGAAAAGTTTGCCGTAATCCTTGACGCCGCAGTGGCGCTTGATCAGAGAGGCAAACAGATCGCCCATCTGCCCGACAACGCCGCCAAACAGGCCCAGCAGCGCGTAATGCCACACAGG
>JAZQXQ010000193.1:0-3855 GCA_045632965.1 Clostridia bacterium | reverse complement strand
CCGCCGACTCCGACGCCTACGCCTACCCCGACGCCCACCCCCACGCCTACGCCTACTCCGACGCCTACTCCCACGCCCACGCCTACGCCTGTGCCCACCAATACGCCCATGCCTATTCTGGGTGCGGACGCGGCGGATGCTGCCGATCCCGGCAAGCTGAGCCTGACGCAGAACGTGTATGTGAACGGCAAGAGCACGAGCGAGCTTTCGCGTGAAACGGCGCTGAATATGCCTTCGCCCGAAGAATATGTGGTTTACGATCTGGGCGTGTTTGCCTTCCGTGGCGACAGCTTCCGCCAGAATGCCGCCTACGGCACGGTGGAAGTAACCGAAGAAAAGCTGTCGGTTGAATGGAAGTATCAGCTGGGCAGCCTGCGCACGGCGGATAACGGCACGCTCTACGGCGTTGGCTGGACGGGTCAGCCTGCCATCATCAAGTGGCCGATCGAGGCGCGCACGCAGTTTATGAACATTTACGAGGAAAAGAAGAATGTTCCGGCCATGAAGGAAGTCATCTTCGGCGGCCTGGACGGCAAGATTTACTTCCTCGATCTCAACGACGGTCAGCCCACGCGCGATACGATCAATCTGGGCTATCCCATCAAATCCAGCGTGGCCATCAATACCCGCGGCGTGCCCATGCTGGGCGTTGGTCAGGCCATCTCCAAGCTGCCCAACAAGACGGGCCCTATCGGTTTCTATCTGTACAGCCTGATTGACGGCAGCGAGCTGCATTTTATCAACGGCCGCAAGTCCGATGATCAGAGCCAGTATTCTACCAACGGCGCCTTTGACGGCTCCGCCCTGTTTGAGCGCAACAGCGCCGATACGCTGGTTGTCGCCGGCGAAAACGGCCTGATCTATACGGTGGGCCTCAATACGCAGTTTGATTACCTGACGGAGCAGCCGACCGTCAAGGTCAGCGAGGAAACGGTTGTCCTCAAGACCAAGTCCGCCAAGGAAAAGGACGCCAATGTAGGCGTTGAAGCGAGCGTGGCGATGTATGACAAGTACATCTACTCCGCCGACACCTACGGCATTCTCCAGT
This sequence comes from Clostridia bacterium, assembly GCA_045632965.1. GTDB lineage: Bacteria > Bacillota > Clostridia > Christensenellales > Aristaeellaceae > SFMI01. The sequence goes on along the minus strand of JAZQXQ010000193.1, from coordinate 2,807 downwards.
GCATCGATTCTGACACCATGAAGGCTGTCTGGGCGGTGGACGTGGGCGATAACACCGACGCTGCCATCGCGCTGGACTTTGACGAAAACGGCGAACTGGGCCTGTACACCGGCAATACCTCCTACTCCCGCCTCAAGGGCAAGACCCCTGTGACCATCCGCCGCCTTGACGCGCTGACGGGTGAGGAAGTCTGGGCCTATGAGATCAATTGCGTGTACAACGCCGATCAGCTCTCCGGCTGCAAGGCCAGCCCCGTGATCGGTCAGAATGAGATTTCCAACCTTGTTATCTTTACTGTCAACATGACGGGCGATAAGAATTCGTCCACCATGCTGGCGCTTGACAAGATGACGGGCAAACTCAAATGGAAGTATGAAATTGACGGCACGGCGATTTCTTCGCCCGTAGCGGTCTACAATGAGGCCGGTGAAGCCTGGATCATTCAGGCGGATCAGGCAGGCAGGCTTTACCTGCTGGACGGCGCGACGGGCAATGTCCGCAACGTGCTGGACATCGAGGGCGAGATTCAAGCTTCGCCCGCGGTATACAAGGATATGCTGGTAATCGGTACGTGTTCCAAGGATAACGCGTACATGTACGGCATTCGCATTCAGTGAGGAAATAAATGGAAAAGAGAAGCTGTAAAAGGCTTCTCTTTTTTATAAGATTGAAGGAGTGTAACTATGAACAAGCGTTATCTGGTGGCCCTTGATCAGGGCACTACATCTTCGCGCGCGGTGATCTTTACGGCAGAAGGCCGTATGCTGGGCGCAGCTGCACAGGAGTTCAAGCAGTATTATCCCAATCCCGGCTGGGTGGAGCATGATCCCGGCGATATCCTGGCCACGCAGATTGAATCCCTGCGCGCGGCTGTGCGTCAGACGGGCATTGATCCGGCCGAGATCGCGGCGATTGGTATCACCAACCAGCGCGAAACGACGGTTTTGTGGGATCGTCAGACGGGCAAGTGGCTGCATAATGCTATCGTGTGGCAGTGCCGCCGTACGGCTTCCTACGTGGAAGAATTGATCAAGGCCGGCCATGGCGAAGTAATCCGTCAGAAGACGGGCCTTGTGCCGGATGCGTATTTCTCCGGCACCAAGCTGCAGTGGCTGCTGGATACGCTGGATGCGCGCGAGAGCGCCCGCAAGGGACAGCTGTGCTTTGGCACGATCGACAGCTTCCTGGCGTGGAACATGGTCAAGGGGCATCCCCATGTGACGGACGCCACCAATGCCGCCCGCACGATGCTGTTCAATATTCATACCCAGCAGTGGGATGATGAGCTGCTTGCGATGATGGATATTCCGCGCGAACTGCTGCCCGAGGTCATTGACAGTTCGCATGTGATCGGTATGCTGGATGAGGATATTCTGGGCGTGCCGATCCCCGTGGCGGCCATGGCGGGCGACCAGCATGCGTCGCTGTTCGGCCAGGCGTGCTTTGAAAAGGGCATGGCGAAGAATACCTATGGCACGGGCTGCTTTATGCTGATGAATGCCGGCGAGGAATTCAAGCTGAGCGAAAACGGCCTTTTGACCACCGTGGCCTGGCGCCTGAACGGCAAGCCCACCTACGCGCTGGAAGGCAGCGTGTTCATGGGCGGCGCCACCATTCAGTGGCTGCGCGACGAAGTGAAATTTGTGGAAAAGGCCAGCCAGAGCGAAGCTGTGGCGACCTCCGTTCATGATACCGACGGCGTATATCTGGTGCCTGCGTTTACGGGCCTGGGCGCGCCGCACTGGGATATGTACGCCCGCGGCACCATCTTTGGCATGACGCGCGGCACGGGCCGTGCGCAGATTGTGCGCGCCGGTCTTGAGAGCATTGCTTATCAGAGCCACGATCTTTTCCAGGCAATGGCCAAGGATATCGGCAGCGAGCCGAAGGTTTTGCGCGTGGACGGCGGCGCGACGGCCAATGATTTCCTGATGCAATTCCAGTCTGATATCATCAACACGGCCATTCAGCGTCCCTCCGTGCTGGAAACCACGGCGCTGGGCGTAGCGCTGATGGCGGGTCTGGCGGTCGGCGTATATACCAATCTGGAAGAGACGGCCAGCGGCTGGCATGTTGAAAAACAGTTTGTGCCCAATATGGATCCTGCCGAGCGCAAGGAAAAGGTGCGCGGCTGGAATCGTGCGGTGCGCGCGGTGCTGGCCTGGGCTAAGGATGACGAATAAAATAATCAAAAGGGAACGCCGAAACGGCGTTCCCTTTTTCATGTCCAGATATTGCTTAAATCGTATCTTCCCTTGGGCTTACCGATCAGCCATCTGGCGGCTTTGAGTGCGCCGTGGGCGAAAACGGCGCGGCTTTCGGCGGTGTGAATGAGGAGAAGATGCTCTCCTGCGCCGTAAAAGCCGGCTTCGTGCGTGCCGCAGAGTGTGCCGCCGCGCAGGGCGTGCAGGCCGATTTCCTGTTTTTTGCGCATTTGATGGGCGGCGTTTCGCCCGTAGACAGGATGCTGGCTGGGCTGCGCGAGGGCGTTGTAGAGCATGATCGCCGTGCCGCCCGGCGCATCGACTTTATTGGCGTGGTGGCGCTCGATGATTTCGATATCGAAATCGGGCAGGTATTGCGCGGCTGACTGACACAGCTTTTTGAGCGCCTGTATGCCGAGGCTGAAGTTGGCGGCTTGCAGAACGGGGATGTGCCGTGCGGCCTCGTCGATCAGGCGGTCATGGGCTTTTTCCAAGCCAGTGGTGCCGATTATCAGCGGCAAATGACGCTTTGCGGCGAAAGCGAGCGTTTGCGGCAGGTGCGCCGCGCGGGAAAAATCGATCAGCACATCGGCTGTCTGGTCG
>JAZQXQ010000192.1:0-6696 GCA_045632965.1 Clostridia bacterium | reverse complement strand
GGCGGCGACCTACCTTCCCGGGCCGTGTCCAGCCAAGTATTATCGGCGCTGAAGAGCTTAACTTCTGTGTTCGGGATGGGAACAGGTGGGACCTCTTCGCCATTACCACCGGAAATCTCAACCTATTATATATTCTGCGTGATTTTCAAAATTCCTTCTTGAAAATGCAGATTTTCTAAAAAAATTTTTCAGAAGATAACGCTGCCCGCAGGCAGCGTTATCCTTTCCATTCTTTTTTACAAAACAAAATAATACACCTTGCCACGCACCGTCAAATGCGGTAAACTATTTTTACACATCCACCCGGGAGGACACAATATGACCACCATCCTGCTCATCCGCCACGGCGAAAGCAAAGCCAATCTCCATCATATTTTCTGCGGGCAGTCCGATTATGACCTGTCCGAAAAGGGCTTTGCCCAGGCCGAAGGCACGGCCAAATACCTTGCCGAACATTACGCCGTCGCCTGCGTGTACGCCAGCGATCTTTCGCGCGCATATCACACGGGCGAAGCCATCGCCAAGGCAGCCAATTGCCCCCTTGTCGCCGAGCCGCGGCTGCGCGAAATCCACTGCGGCGAGTGGGAGGAAGCGCCCTTTGACGAAATGCTCACCCGCTGGCCGGAGAGCTATCCCACCTGGCTGCGCGATATCGGCCATGTGCAGTGCCCGGGCGGCGAAAACGTGCCGGATGTACTCGCGCGCGTGACGCCGGTGCTGCAGGAAATCGCCGATCGGCACGCGGGCGAAACGGTGGCCGCGGCCACGCACGGCACGGTGATCCGCGCGCTGATGTGTGCGCTGGACGGCAAGGATCTGGGTGAAATGAAAGATATCCCCTGGGCGAGCAACGCCTCGGTGACCGAGCTGATCTATGATCACGGCGCGTGGCGTTTCGGCTGCAAAAGCGACGACCGCCATCTGGGCGAATTGAGCACACATTTGCCGGACACGGTGTGATGCGGCTGCGCCGCAAATGATGAATGAAAAATGAAGCCGCTGCGCTCATGTAACGCTGCCTGCGGGCAGCGTTATCCCCCATCCCGCTCGTTTTTCCGCAGAAAAACGGCGGCACCCCGCAGGCAACCACAAGCAGCAGGCCGATCACGCGCAGCGTGATCGCGTGCGCGAAGCGCACAGAAAAAGAGCCGGAAAGCTGATGGGCAAGTTTACTTGCACAATCAGATTTTCCGACTCTTTTTCGTTATGCCTGCGTCAAACTTTCACGTCCACAACGCAGCCTTTCGGGTGGTTTTGGGAGGGGCTTTGGGCTCCAAAGCCGCCTCCCAATCGTCCCCCATCTTACTTCACGTACTCAGCAGCCTCAGCGCCGGCGATGCGGCCGAAGACCACGAAATCGCACACAGCGTTGCCGCCCAGACGGTTGGCGCCGTGCACACCGCCGGTGACTTCGCCGGCAGCGTACAGGCCGGGGATGGCCTCGCCCTCAGCGGTCAGCACCTGGGTCTCGGTGTTGATCTTCAGGCCGCCCATGGTGTGATGGATGCCCGCAGTCACCTTGATGGCGTAGTAGGGCGCGTTGTTCAGAGGATTGGTGAAGGACACGCGACCGAACTCGGGGTCGTTCTTGGCAGCCACGTAGCCATTCCAGGCTTCCATGGTGGCGGCGAAGTTGGCGGCGTCCATTTCGCAGGCAGCAGCCAGTTCTTCGTAAGTAGCGCCTTCCTTGACAAAGCCCTTCTTGACATAGCCCGCGATGGTGGCGGAAGCATCCAGCATGGCCTGGTCAACGATCAGCCAGGAGTAGGAACCGGTCTGAGCGATCTCTGCAGCGGTAACGACGGCGCGGGTGCCCACTTCGTCGATGAAGCGCTTGCCCTCGGCGTTGACGAGGATGGCGCCGTCGCCGCGCAGGCCTTCGGTGATCAGAGCAGCGGTGTCGAATTCAACAGTGGGATGGATCTGGATCTGCTCCATATCCACGGTGGCAGCACCGATGGCCTCAGCCATGGCAATGCCCTGGCCCTGCAGGCCGGCAGCGTTGGTGGTCATGAAGCCTTCCAGCTCGGGCTTGAGAGCAGCAACCATTTCGAGGTTGGCGCCAAAGCCGCCGGTGGCCAGGATAACAGCCTTGGCGGTGACGGTCACGGTCTCGCCGTTCTTGCCTTCGGCAACGATGCCGGCAGCAGCGCCGTCCTTGGTGATGATGGAGTAAGCGGTGGTCTCAAACAGGAAGGAGATGTTCTCGTCAGCGTTGCAGGCTTCTTCCAGACGGGGAATCATGTAAGCGCCCACGTTGGTCTTCTTGCCGTCGACCTTGGGCCAGTGGATGCGGTTGACGGACGCGCCGCCGAAAGCACCGGTATTGTTCAGCTCGATGCCGTAGCTGACCAGCCATTCAACGCCGGCAGCGGAGTTCTCGGCCATGACCTTCACCAGATCGGCATCGTTGACGCCCTTACCGCCCACGATGGTATCCAGCTGCATCAGCTCGATGGAATCAAAGTAGCCCACGGGATTCTGCTGATAGGCAGCCCACTGCGCTTCCACAGCAGCGATCAGGGCAGCAACGGTGGCGTCATCGGCATAAGCCTTGGCGGCAGCGATGCCCTTTTCAACGCCGGCGGCCTGGCCGAACTCGGCGTTATCCTGATACTGGGTGTCGCCGGCGTTCATACCGCCGGTGGCACGCACGGAGTTGCCGCCCACGATGGGCTGGCTTTCCACGATGATAACGGACATGCCTTCGGCAGCCGCGGTCAGCGCGGAGGTCATGCCGGCGCCGCCCGCACCAACGATGACGATGTCAGCATGGTAGGTGGCGTCCTCGGCGGTGGCGGCCACAGCCTTGGAGTAGTCTTCCACGTTCAGGCCGGCAGCCTTGATGGCTTCGGCAGCGGCAGACAGAACGGCATTGGAGGTCACGGTCGCGGTGGTCATCACGTCCACGTTGATGGTGTTGTTTTCTTCCATCGCGGCAGTCATCTTTTCCATGGCAGTGCCGCCGATAGCGGGAGTTTCATTGGCGCCCTCGGCAGTCACATCAGTGATCTTGCCGTCGGTCACGGTAACAGTCACGGTAACGTCGCCGCCAAAGCCCTTGGCGGTGGCAGTGCCACTCACGGTCTCGGCCATAGCGGGCACGACGGACAGCATCATGCACAGCACGGTCAGCAGCGCGATCATACGCTTCATCATTTTGAGTTTCCTCCTCAAATTTTTCAGTGCTGCCAAATTTGCGGCAGCCTTCATATCATACAATATTTCCCAAATAAATACAAGACTAAAACAATCTTTTTTTATCGATATATTCACGGTAAATTTACGTTTATCTGCTTGACAATTTTATCCACTTCCACTATGATGTTACGTGGACTATGACGCGAAGGAGTTTTCTAATGAAGAAACTGTTGCACAACCGCAATTTTTACCTTATTCTGCTGCTGATTGTCGTCATCATCGCCGTGCTGATTATCAGCAAGACGATTGACTTTGCCCCCAAGCAATTGCCCACCACCATCGAGAGCGCGGCCACCGATACCCCCGCTCCCGCGGCAACGGAAGCCCCTGCGGCAACGGACGCTCCCGCTGCCACCGATGCTCCGGCGGCCACCGATGTCCCTGCGGCAACGGACGCTCCCGCTGCGACGGACGAAACGGAAGCCACCTCGCTCGCGGATGTCTTCACCGCCCCGGGCTATGTATACATCGTCGCCGGCGGCGAGGGCCGCTGGTTCGCCCTGCCGAATGAAGAGCCCGGCAACATCACCGTCAAGGATGAGGACAAGGTCAACATCATCCGCCTGACCAACCACAGCGTGATGATGGAATCCTCCACCTGCGACAATCAGGACTGCGTCAATCAGGGCGAAGTCACGCTGGAAACGATGAGCGACCGCGTGCTGTACAATATGATTCTGTGCCTGCCGCATTCCGTGAGCATCGAATTGTACTCCCAGCAGGAGATGATCCTGATGTTCGAAGCGCAGATGGCCACGCAGCAGTAAGCATACCTGAACGCTGCCGGAAAATTCCGGCAGCGTTTTATTTTTATCGACAAACGCCGCGCAAAATGCTATACTGATTGCAACACCCAAACCGCAAAAAGGCAGGCGCACATCATGCATACTCCCTCAAAATACGACGTTTTCATCTCCTATCGCCGCGACGGCGGGGATGACTGCGCCATGTGGCTGAAAACAAAATTGGAGCTCGACGGCTTTCATCCTTATCTGGATGTGGAGGCGCACGAGCCCGGTGATTACACCAAGCAGATCGACAGAACGCTGCACGAGGTGGATCACGTCATTGTGCTGCTCACCAACCATTGCCTTGACCGCTGCGTCAACGAAAAAGACGTTGTCCGCCGGGAAATTGCCACCTCTCTTGCGCTGCACAAAAACGTCGTTCCCGTCATCAAGCGCGGCTTCACCTTCCCCGACAGGCTGCCCGAGGATATCCAAAAGCTGTCTGACGCCAACGGCCTTCCGCTGGAAAACTACTACCGCAGCGAGTTTTACACCGCTCTGCTCAAAGCACTGGGCAATCGCCGCACCTACGCGCCCGCCGCGCCGCAAAAGCAGCTTTCGCTCACCCAGCAGGACTGGTCTCACGAAAGCACGCGCTGCTTTTACGGCGGGCTGCTGCTCAGCCACATTTCTTCCGATCTGCGGATGACGGCGCTGATCGATCCCGCCTCGCGCCGCCTGATCATCTACGAAACCGACGCCCGCCGCGTACTCTGCGCGCTTGATCCGCTGAAAATCCCCTTCACGCAGTATCAGCTGGTCTTTGGCGCCGATGAAAGATATCTGTACCTCATCCGCGAAAACAACGTCCTTTGCTTTGATATGATGCGCAACGCCTATGTGTCCGCTAAGGAAACCGCGCTGCCCTTCGCCGCGCGCCGCCACTGGGACAATGTGTACATCCCGCACAACGACGCCGCCTACTTCTTTGATTATGAGGGCGAAGCCGTCCACACCTGCGTCGTTATGTCCCCTAACGGCACGACAAGCGCCTTCCGCCTGCAGAATTACACCTTTGGCAAGGCCATCGCCTCGGCGCAGATCGCCGGGCAGCAGGCCGTCATCACGGCGCATCCGCAGGGGAAACTGAACGCGCTGTTCAAAAGCGGCAAGCAGCTGTCCTTTGCCGATCATGCGCAGACCGCAAGCGAATGCCTGCAATCCGGCAAGCGCTTCAGCGACGACTTCAGCCGCGAAAATCTGTACTGGTATCTGTCAGGCAGCAACGGCGTGACCAACTACACCGATATCTTCCGCACGCAGGACGGCGAGCATCTGCACCGCATTTTCCACGGCAGCGACGGCCTTTCCTTCACCACCCAGGATACGGTGATATGGTACGACTCCCAAAGAAAGCAGCTGCTGGAAGAGGATTTTCTGCTCCGGAAAAACCGCCTGATCTTAAACGAAGCGGATTTTGCCCGCAGCGATGTTTTCTACCGCCGTCCGCCGATAATGGCGCTGTATGTATACGCGGTGGACGCTGTCGCCTGCGTCGCCCTCACGGAGGACGCCGCCCGCTTCCGCCTGGTGCTCATCGACCGCGCGGGTCAATTGCTTTGCACCGGCGAAGAAACGCCCTGTCCCCAGGATATGCGCACCATGCAGCTGCGCGCGGACGGCCCGCGCCTGGCGCTTTCCTTCCTGTGCGATAACGGCGAAAACGCGCACACCGCGCTTTTCACCGCCCATATCCGCGAAAACCTGTGATTTTTCAACCGAAAGGGGAAAACACCATGCCGCTGATCAAGGATCCCGAGCACCTGACCGATGAACAAAAGCAAATGCTTTTAAGCCAATGGAGCACCTGCGTGAGCGAAGCCAACGCCGTGAGCGATAAGCGCATCAGCACCAATAATATTTACATCACCGTTAATTCGGCGCTGGTAGCGCTGATGAGCTTTACCGGCAACTGGCAGAATTGCATGCTCGCCTGCATCGGCCTGTGCGTTGTATGGCTGTGGCTGCACTCGCTCAAAAGCTACCGCCGCCTCAACGCCGCCAAGTATGCCGTCATTCTGGAATTGGAAAAATACCTGCCCGCCGCGCCCTTTGACGCCGAGTGGGAGATCCTGCAGAAGGACAAAAAATACCACCGGCTGACCTCCACCGAATTTGTGCTGCCCTTCGTTTTCCTGCTGCTTTATATTCTGGTGCCCCTGCTTTCCTATTTTCTTCCCTGAGCACGCAAAAACCACGCCCGTCTCCCGCGGGGTTTTTATTTACAGCAGCACTTCTTTATTCGTGCCGTAGAAGATATCGTCTTTCCCTGCGATCAGGCGGAAGAAATTCTCCAGCCGCACCCAGTTTTCGCTGTCGTAGTCCATTTCGTAAGAGTGGCCCCAGATGTAGAAAATCTGCGGCGTGTCCGGCTGCAAGTGCACAAACTGTTCGCCCCGCGCCATCATTTCGTCAAAATGCAGGTGATACACGCTGGGATTGAAGCGGTACAGATTGCTCTGCGGCGCAAAATCCCCCGTGGTGGTGATGGTGCGGCAATACTTAACGCCCGTTTTTTCGCGGATGATCCCCGCCACGCGGTCGTCGTTGTTGACGCCGCCGCAGGGGTACGCCATGCCGATCACCTCATAGCCTGCAAGCTCGCTCAGATTCAGCCGGTCGCGCTCCACCTGGCGGATGATCTCCTCCTCCTCCTCAAGCTCCGTGAGGTTGGGATGCGTGAGCGTGTGCGCGGCGATCTCGTGCC
>JAZQXQ010000191.1:0-1650 GCA_045632965.1 Clostridia bacterium | reverse complement strand
GGAAAGAACGCAGCCAACTTCCAATGCAAAAACTGGTTTTCGAGGGAGCTGGAGGGAGGCTTTTGCCTTCAAAAGCCGTCCCTCGAACGTCCCCCCATTACATCCAATCCTCATGCGTCGCCTTATACAAACGCACAACCTCGTCTGCCTCGGCAATCAGCGCTTTCACTTCATCCATGTTGTATACCGTAGCGCCGCTGGCACAAGCATGCCCGCCGCCGCGATAATTCTCCGCCACGCCGTTGATGGTCACAAAGCGCGAGCGCAAGCGCACGCGGATGGCGCCGTCGGGCGCTTCGATGAAGGCCAGCCAGCACAGGCAGCCCTTGATGGAATCAAGATAGGAAATGGCCGCGCTGGCCGATTCGAAATTGAGATTGAATTTCTGCTGCATGGCGTAGTCGATATAGAGATACGCCACGCCGTTTTCGGTGCGGTGCATGTTTTCGTAGATGTAGGCCTTGAATTTGAGGCTCTCAAAATCGCGCAGATACAGGTGCGCGTACAGCCGCTCGGTGTCAATGCCCTGATCGAGCAAAAGCCCGGCGTAGCGCAATGTATCGCCCGTGACGCCGGGGTATTCAAAACGCCCGGAGTCTGTGACCATGCCGGTGTAAATGTAGGTGGCGGCTTCCTTGGTGAGGGTAAGCTCAGACTTGAAGGTATCATAGAAAGCAGCGATCATCTCGCAGGCCGAGGAGCGCTCCTCTTCCACCCAGCAGTAGTCGGCGTAAGCATCGCGGTCGATGTGATGATCGATTTTGATAAGCTCTTTGCACAGGGCATATTTGGGGTTGCTGATGCGCGCTGCAGTGGCGGTGTCAATGACAATGCCCAGCGCAGAGGCGTAGATTTCGTCGGCGACATCGGGATCGGTCTCGTTCATGAATGCGAGAAAATCCGAATGTTGATTATCGATGAGCAGCACTTCCTTTTCGGGGAAGGTGGCCTTGATCATCTCTTTCATGCCGCGGGTGGAGCCCACGCAGTCGCCGTCCAGACGGATATGCCGGAAGAGCATGATGCGGTCGTATTCTTTGATTTTGTTGAGGATTGTCTGCTTGATTTCGCGGTTCATCGGTTGTCTCCCATCAGTTGATCAAGATCGGAAAGCATCTGCATGGCGGCTGCACGGTCCTTTACCGTGGCGCCGCTGGCCTTCATGTGCCCGCCGCCGCCGTATTTGACGGCGATGGGGTTGGTGTTATAGCGGCTGGAGCGCAGCTCGCACAGAACGCCTTTTTCGGTCTCGGTGAAATTCACCCAGATGTCAACGCCCCTGATATCCGCCATGCAGCCCACCATGCCGCGGGAGATAGCGAAGGTATCGGCCTTCATGGCGTTCATTTCCTCCAGCGTGGTGTAAATATAGGCGACGTTTTTCGGGGTAAACTGAATTTTGAGTATATACTGCGCTTTGAGCTTCATCTGCTCAAAATCATTGGCGTAGAGATTGAGGAAGATTTCGTTGGTATCGATGTTATTTTCCATCAGGAAGGCCGCCAGACGGAAGGTGTGGGCGGAGGTGGAGTCGTAGCGGAAACGGCCGGAATCGGTCACCATGCCCGTGTACAGCGATGTGGCGGCTACGGGGGAAATGCGCAGCTTGCATTCCATGGCAAATTGTGCAATCAGGCCGCAGCAAAGTCG
>JAZQXQ010000190.1:0-17929 GCA_045632965.1 Clostridia bacterium | reverse complement strand
GAACGCTGGCTTTCGGGTGGGGTTTAGGGAGGTGCTTTGGCCTTCCAAAGCAGCCTCCCTAACGTCTCCCTCTTACGCCTTGCCGGCGCAGCCCAGAACGTTCACGATCTTGTGCTCAACCATGGTCTGAATGGCAGCACGGGCGTCAGTCAGATACTGACGGGGATCGAAATGATCGGGATGCTCCATGAAGTGCTGACGCACCTTGGCGGTGAAAGCGCCGCGCAGGTCGCTGCCGATGTTGATCTTGCAAACGGCCATGCCGGCAGCCTTGCGCAGCTGCTCTTCGGGGATGCCGACGGCGTCGGGCATCTTGCCACCGTGCTCGTTGACGATCTTCACGAAATCCTGGGGAACGGAAGACGCGCCGTGCAGCACGATGGGGAAGCCGGGCAGACGCTTGGAGACTTCCTCGAGGATGTCAAAGCGCAGGGGCGGGGGCACCAGAATGCCCTTCTCATTGCGAGTGCACTGAGCGGGGGTGAACTTGAACGCGCCGTGGCTGGTGCCGATGGCGATGGCCAGGGAGTCGCAGCCGGTGGCGGTGGCGAACTCTTCTACTTCTTCGGGACGGGTGTAGGAAGAATCCTCGGCGGAAACCTTCACGTCATCTTCCACGCCGGCCAGACGGCCAAGCTCGGCTTCAACGGTCACGCCGTACTTGTGGGCGTATTCCACAACCTTGCGGGTCTCTTCAATGTTCTTTTCGAAGGGCAGGTGGCTGCCGTCGATCATAACAGAAGTGAAGCCGCCGTCGATGCAGGCCTTGCAGGTCTCAAAGTCGGGGCCGTGGTCCAGATGCAGGGCGATGGGCAGACCCGTGGTCTTTTCAGCGGCCACAACCAGCTTTACCAGATAGGCATGGTTGGCATAGGCGCGGGCGCCCTTGCTGACCTGCAGGATGACGGGGCTGTTCTGGGCCTTGGCGCCCTCGACGATACCCTGAATGATTTCCATGTTGTTTACGTTGAATGCGCCGATGGCGTAACCGCCTTCGTACGCCTTCTTGAACATTTCCTTGGTGTTAACAAGCGGCATAAGTCGTTTCCTCCTTAAAGTGGTAATTGTTTACAGCACATACGGATTGATTATACCATCAATCGATACTGCATGCAATCATTTTTTGAAAATGACGAGTTTGCTGGCGACATAATTGAAAATGACCACCAGCACGTTCATCAGCAGCTTGAGCCACAGATCGACATTGGCCGAAAGATTTTTGGTGAAGAACAAAAGCACGTTAAACAGCGCAAGATCAAACAGCACCCAGGCCATCACGCGCGCCGAAATAAACAGCGCAAATTCCTTCCACAAGCCGTTTTCCTTTGTGCGCTCGCTTTTGAACACATATTTTTTATTGGTGACAAAGGCAAAGAGCACCGACAGGATAAACGATACCACCTGTCCGCTTGTCGCAATCAGCGTGTACGCAGCGCTGTCGGTGGGATAGCTCGTCATCCCAAAAAGCTGCCGCCATACGTAGTATGTGCCCCAGCTGACAATCGTCGTCAGCACGCCGAACACCAGATAGGCGATCAGCTCGCGCATTTTCTCCCTGTCTTTAAGCAGGTTTTTGATCTTTTCAACCATGTTCCGTCTCCTCGTTCTTCAGCGTGTCGCCGTCGTCTCCGCGCGCATAGGATGCCGAGAGGATATCCGCAAACGCAACAGACTTTTTCTTGTCCGAGCGCCCCGTCACGTATTCTATGGCCTCGTCGCCGATGGCCGTCACCGTCACATTCAGCCGGCGGATGCCCTTTTCGTCCATCACCATCAGCACGATTTTTTTGTGATGCTCCAGGGAATACAGCAAAAACCGGTCAATCATTTCCGCTCTCCCCCGCCGCATAAATGCGCGTGCCGTCCTCAGCTTCGTACACCAGCGTATAGTTTTCCTCCAGCGCCAGCGTATCGGAATTTGTATTATTGTGCTCGTAACCACCCAGCAGGATATAATCCACGCTGTATTTTTCCAATACGTCCGTGCGCTCCGCCGGAGCCTGATAGAAATTGCGGATATCGTTTTCGCGTTCGCTCAGATCATAGCCGTGATAATACAGCCACAGCCCGGGTCCGCAAACGATATCGCGGCCTGCCAGGGCGGATACCGGATTGATATGCTGCGTCCAGCAGATGAAGGTATCGTCTTTGTCCGTGTTTTCCTCCACCCACTCGGCAAGCGCCACATCGGAAGCGGAAAACATTTGATAATCGCTCTTTACCTCGCGGGCAATGGACAGCGTGCCCGTGGCAAAGCAGCAGACAGCCAGCATGCCCGCCATCACATAGCGCGAGCGCATCCCCTTCATGCGGTCGTAAAGCTCCACTGCGTAGTCCGCCGCGAGTACGGCGCACAGCGCCCACCACACGTAAAAGAGCTTGTTGTTGTCGTATTCGTTGGGCTGGAAGATGATCAGCTCCGCCACCACGAAAATGACAAACGCGCCCGCCGAAATGAACCGGCGCTTGCGGTTCTTTTCAAACAGCGAAAGAATCAAAAGGATAAACGGCACGCCGATATTCTTGATCCAGAACCACAGATACCCGTCGCGCATGCCCCAGCCGCCTGAGTTATTCACCCAGTTGAACTGGAAATACACAAAGCGCGTATTGCCCGTGGTGTGCTGGAACGTCCAGCCAAACAGCTGCGGAGCTGCCAGCAGGCAAGCAAGGCAGCCGTACAACAGCCAGGGCAAAAGCTTGCCGCGGTGGCACAGATCATAGATCATCCAGCCCGCGCTCAAAAGCCCAAGCGCCAGGAAGGAATGCGTGTGCAAAAGCGGCAGCCCGCCCGCCATGACGGAAAGCACCACCAGCTGACGCACATTATAGCCGGCAAAGCGCCCGTATTCCTCGCGGATGCGCCGGCGGTCTTCTGCATTTGATGCAATCACGCCGATCACCGCCACGGACGATGCCTCCCGCAGCCCGCGCCTGTGCTTGTATGCCTTTTCTGCTGCATCGTACAAAAGATATATGCACGGCAGCAGAATGCACCAGCCGCCCAGGAACGTGCGCTGCGGCACGAACATATCCACAATGATATTGCTCCAGCGCAGGTTATAATAGGATTGCTCGGCGTGGTTGGCCGGCGTCAGATACCAGCCGTTGATGATCGTTTCGATTCTCTCCCACCAGGTACCCGCCTGCAGGGAATTGGTTGCGCTGTCTCCAAGCGAAACACCCAGCATATCAATGGAGTAAAGGAAGCCCAATCCGCCGTTGATGAATACAAACAGCGTTGCCCAGATAACGGCGCGCTTGCCCGACGCCATGCGCGCGGCAAGGATCATATAGCCCGAAAACACCAGCGCCATCATCAGCGTGCCGGGAATCACCACCGCCCCGTTCAGCGGCATGCCAAAGAGCATGAAGGATGTGGAAAAGCTGTCCATCAGGAAGGGATACGTCAGCTTTTCGCCGGGCAGGATGCTATAATCGGGCGGGAAGGCCGCGTCGCGCAGGCTGGTGATAATGCCCAGATGCAGCGGCAGATCGCCGTAGGTGCTCTGCCCCACATGCAGCGCGCCGTTCACCTCGCGCAGACAGTGCGTATACTGCAGATACCCGCCCAGCGCTGTCAGCGGCAGGGCGACTGCGGCCATCATCACAAGCAGCTGCTTATCGCCTTTGGTGAATACGCGTGCCGGCGCCTTGTTGCGCCAAAAATATGCGACAACTGTAATCCCGCACAGGGGAATGAGCGCAAGCATGTGCCCCAGCAGCGAAAAATCCACAAAAAACGCCATAAGCGCCGGCAGCCACATCATCAAAAGGATGCCAAGGCACGCGCCCACCCACACGCGCGCGACCACGCGTATTCTGGGCAGCATGAAGCGGGCGATCAATTCGCCGGCAAGCAGATATACAGCCAAATACAAAAGCGAAAGCACGCTTTTTCCTCCTTCATCGCACAGCTGTGCAATTTTATTATAGGTCAATTCGCATAAAAAGGCAAACGCCATCTCAAACTGTTACAAAAAGTTCAATCCTTGGGGCACTCTTCTTGACGCAAACGCTCTAAAGTGCTATCCTTGAAAGCGAAAAATATCAAGAAATCGAGGTTTTTCGCCATGATCGCCATCGCCAATGACCACAGCGCCCTGGATATGAAGAAGGAAATTCTCTCTCTCCTTGACGAAATGCACCTGGAATATAAGGATTTTGGCACCTATACCAGCGAAAGCTGCCATTACCCCATTTTTGCCGCCCGCGCCGCCCGCGCCGTTGTCAGCGGCGAATGCGACCGCGGCATCCTCATCTGCGGCACGGGCATCGGCATCGGTATTGCCGCCAACAAAGTCAAGGGCATCCGCTGCGCCACCTGCTCTGAGCCCTATTCCGCCGAGCTCACCCGCCGTCATAACGACGCCAACATGCTGGCGCTGGGCGCACGCGTGATCGGTCCCGAGCTGGCCAGGATGATCGTGCGCACCTTCCTCACCACCGATTTTGAAGGCGGCGGCCGCCATACCGAGCGCGTCGGCATGCTCGCCAAACTCGAGCGCGGCGAAGACATCGAATAATCCGCAAACAACGGAGGGAATCTGCATTGAAAAAGGCTTCCGTCAACTGCGCGCTGTATCTGATATTGTATTACAGCGTCCAGGTTTTCTATCAGGGCTTCCTCTCCAAATATTATCAGCAGCAAGGCATCAGCGGCACCGCCCTGATGCTTTTGCTCGTTTCGGCGCCCCTGATGGCCACCTTCGCCCTGCCTTTGTGGGGCACCAAAGCCGACCGCAGCCGCAAACGCCGGCGCGTATTGCAGGCGGCCATTCTGATTTCGCTGTGCGTCATGCCCTGTCTGTATCTGAGTCATTCCGTCTATGTGCTGCTGCCTCTCATCTGCGTGTTTGCCGGCTGCTATATCGCCGTGCAGCCCATGGGCGACAGCCTGATATTGGAAAAGCTGCAAAGCGAGCATCAGCCCTTCGGCCCTGTGCGCCTGGCCGGATGCCTGGCCTTTGCCTGCGTTAATCTCATCGGCGGCATCCTGATCAAAAATGATTATCAGGGCATCCCGCTGATTGTCACGGTGCTGCTGCTCGTGCTGCTTGCCGGCACGTATCTTTTGCCCGATCTCCCCGGACACCAGCGTCAGGGGGAAAAGCTCTCCTTTTCCAAGGTGCTTTCTCTTCCGCATATCGTGCCGCTGATCATCCTCATGATGGTCATGCAGATGTGCCTTGGGTATTTTTACAGCTACTTTTCCATTTATTTCACCTCTCTCCCCGGCGGCAGCAGCGGCCTGCTCGGCCTTGCGTATTTCATGTCCGCCACCAGCGAAACGCCTTTCCTTCTGTGGGGACACAAGCTCTTCAAGCGCTGGGGCGCAGGCCGCATGATGCTCATCGCCGCAGCCTCTTTGGCTCTGCGATTTTTGCTGCTGGGCGTGGCACAGCATGCGTATCTCGCGCTGGCAAGTCAGCTTTTGCACGGACTTGGCTTCATTGTGTTCACCGTATGCCTGTCGCAGTACGTCAGCCTCACCGCGCCCAAGGAGCTGAAAACCAGCGCGCAGATGCTTTTGTCCGTCACGGGCTTTGGCCTGTCGCGCGTGCCGGGCATTCTCTTTGGCGGCTTGCTCGGAGAGTATCTCGGCGGGCAAAGCGGCGTATTCCTCCTGCTCAGCGGCGTGTGCACAATCGCCCTGCTTGCTTTCATCCCCATTTTCATGAAGCTCCCGCCGCTCAACGGCGAAAGCAAATAATGATTTCATACCGGCCTGCGGGCCGGTTTTTGATTGCCTGTGTTTAATTGCCACTCATGCCCGCCGCCCTTGCGGAGAAAATAAAACCGGTGATTGCATGACCGGTATGAAACGACTGATCGGCCTGCCGGTAATCTCGCAGGGCAGGCAAGTGGGCACGGTGGAACGAGGCGTACTGAAAAAGGACGGCACAGCGCTCAATGGGCTGCTTATCCGCGAAGGCCTGCGCACATCGCGCTGGGTGGATGCCCAAAGCATTGCCCTCATCGGGCAATTGTCCGTCCTTTGCTGCACGCCGCCCGTCCGCCCGCCCAAGGATTCCGCCTTCCGGCTGTTTCGCGTAACGGACGCCAACGGATTGCGCATCGGCATTGTGACCGATGCCATGCTCGATGAGGAAACGCTGGGCGTTACCGCGCTTGAAATTTCCTCCGGGCCGCTTGACGATCTCATCGACGGGCGTTTTTTCGCCACCAGCTTTCATGTAAAAAGCTACGGAGCTACCGGTCATGTCACCATTCCCTGCAAGGAAAGCTGAAAGGAGGCCCTCTGATGAGCAAGTATTGCTGCCTGATTTCCGGCATGATCGGCTACACGCTGGGCGCGCGCATGGGGCTGATGCGCCGCTGCGCCTGCCGTGCCAAGCGCCGCATGAAGCGCATTCTCAAGCGCAAAATGGGGCTGTAAGCATGTCTTTCCCCCGCTCCCCAAGCCGCCCGCTGCCGCGCAGAATGCGCATTGCATTATGTCTTGCGGCAGCGGCCTTATCGGCGATTCTTTTGTGGAAGCCGCTTTCGCAGCTGCTCTTTCAGATCGGTCTTTCCGTGCTGCTGGCCTGGGCCGCCAGCCCGCTGTGCCGCAGGCTTGAAAGACGCTTCCCGCCGGGCGCCGCCGCGCTTCTTTCGCTGTTTTCCTTCCTTGCAGCGCTTATTCTGCTTCTGACCATCCTCATTCCCCAGCTCATCGAAAAGTTTTCGCAGGCGCTGTCCGCCGTGCCGCAGCTTGTAAGCATATTGCAAAATGCGCTCAAGCGCGTCACATCCACTTCTGTTTTTGCCAGCATTTCACAGTATATCGCCCCGTCCGGAGATCTTTTGCAAAAGGCCGGCGACATGCTTTTATCCGTTATTCCCCGCGCCGTGCAATGGCTGGGGCGCATAGCCAACCGCATACTGCGCGCCTTTCTATCGCCTGCGCTGGCCTTTTATTTTCTGCGCGACCGGGAGAATTTCTGCTTTCAATTATCCCTCCTGATTCCCCTTTCCATGCGCAAGCGCACGATGCTGGCGCTCAGGGAAATGCGCCGCGAGGTATCGGGATACTATCGCGGGCAATTGCTGGTGGGGGCATCGGTGGGCTTACTGACAGCGCTGGCACTTTTTCTGCTTGGCACGCCTTCGGCGCTGGCGCTGGGGCTGCTCATGGGCGTATGTGATCTGATTCCCTATGTCGGCCCGTGGCTGGGCGCAATTCCCATTGTGCTGTTTTCCCTGCCGCAGGGCATGCATGCCGCGCTCATTTCGCTGCTGGCCGTCCTTGCCGTTCAGCAGATCGAAAGCCTCTTTCTCTCACCCCATTTCATGTCGGGCGCCACAGGGCTGCACCCCGCCTATGTGCTTTTGCTTTTGTCGGGCGGCGGGCTGCTTTTCGGTCTTGGCGGCATGCTGCTGGCGCTGCCGGCCTTTGTCTGTCTGCGCGGAGCCATCCGCGCGCTGCAATGTGATGCACAAAACGAACAATAAAAAAACCATCTTTGGATTTTTCTTGTCATCCGTACCGGATTATCCTATTGCCATTTATCGATTAAAGAGGTATAATATAGGATATGTTAGAAAGGAGGTATCGCCGTGATTACCAACGATACCACCAAGCTGCAGGCGATCCGCGATCCGCGCAGCACCGCCCGCGACATTCTGCAGCACGTTTATCGTGCCCTGCAGCACAAGGGCTATGATCCCATCACGCAGATCACCGGGTTCATCCTGACCGGCGATCCCACCTACATCACCAGCTACGATAACGCCCGCAGCATGATCTGCCGTCTGGAGCGCGATGAAATCCTGGAAGAGCTGGTCTCTTTCTACCTGACGGAGAATTTTGACAAATGACCTATGGCCGCATTGTAGCGCTGGACGTGGGCGACCGCCGCATCGGCATCGCCGTGTGCGATGAAATGCGCATCATCGCCTCTCCCCACAGCGTGTATACGCGCGTGGGCTTTGGCCCGGATGTACGGCACATCAAGGCCATCTGCGACCAGCTGGGCACAAAGGATGTGCTCTGCGGTCTGCCGCGCAATATGGACGGCACCATCGGCTTTCAGGCACAGAAGGTTCAGGCACTGGCCGAGCAGCTTGAAAAAGCCGGCCTCAACATCTTTTATCAAGATGAGCGCCTCACCACCGTCACCGCCGAGCGCGCGCTGATTGAAGGCGGCATGCACCGTCAGGAGCGCCGCGGCACGGTCGATAAAGTGGCCGCAGCCGTCATTTTGCAGCAATATCTGGATACGCTCAGAAATCAAAATTGATTTCTTTGCAATATAACAGGAGGACAACCTACCATGACTGATGAAATGCTCAATAACATCCCCGAAGAAGAGGATAACATTGTTGAACTGACCGATGACGACGGCGTTGTCAGCAAATTCGAATATCTGGCCACCGTTCCCTACGAAGGCGACGAATACGTTGCTCTGCTGGTGCTGGATGAAGACGGCAACGAGCCCGAAGGCGACGACAGCGAAGTGATCATCCTCAAGATCGAGCAGGATGAAAACGGCGAAGACATCTATGTGTCCGTTGAAGATGACGAAGTGTCCGAGAAGGTCTTCAATCTGTTCATCTCCGCGATGGATGCCGAAGACGAAGAGTAATTTCTTCTTATCTGCAAACCGGCCCGCTTCTGGCGGACCGGTTTCATTTATGCAAAGGAGCCACCCCGATGAAAAAGATCCTTTTCCTTACGCTGTGCCTGCTGCTTTTGTGCGCCGCCGCCCTGGGCGAAGAGGCGCAGGATATCACCTCCCGTTGCACCATCACCGCCTCGGGCAATTCCAAGCAGCTTGTCCATCTCTTTGACGGCGATTATGAAACCGAATGGGCCTCCAGCCACCGCGGCTATATCGAAATCACCGCGCCCGAGGGCGAAACGCTGCACGGCCTGTACGTGAGCTTTGGCGGCTTCATCACCAACTGGCGCATCGAAGCGCCCAACGAAAAAGGCGAATGGGTCAAGGTCTACGAAACCGAGGATCAGTTTTTTAATCAGTATATCCCCCTGACCGAGGGCTACAAAAGCATCCGCTTCAAGTGCATGGCGCCCGACTACAACCATGTGCTGCATGTGACGGAGCTGCACGTGCTGGGCGAAGGCGAAGTGCCCGCCTTTGTGCAGCAATGGGAAAATTTCACCGGCAAAGCGGATATCGTGCTGATGGTCACCGACCCCGGCGACGAATATCTCTTCTTCGGCGGCCTGATTCCCCACTACGTGGCGCAGGAAAAGGAAGTCATGCTCTGCGTGATTGTCAACACCGCCTCACAGTATAAAAGCCAGCTGCTGGACGGATTGTGGCACTGCGGCGTGACCAATTACCCCTACATCGCCTACTTCAAGCCCAACATGGCCACCACCGCCCGCAAGCAGTATGAATTGTGGAGCGAGGTGCAGTTTGTGCGCCACGTTACGCGCATCGTGCGCATCTACAAGCCCGATGTGCTCGTCACCCATGCGCAGGACGGCGAAGGCATTGACGGCGGCCACCGTGTGTGCGCCGACGCCGCCATCCGCTCCGTCAAATCCGCCATGGACAAAAAATACGACGAGGGCTGGGGTTACAAATTATACGGCAACTGGCAGCTGCCCAAGCTCTATCTGCATGCACCTGCCAACGGTGAAGTGACGCTCGATTACAATCAGCCGCTCGCCTTCTTCAACGGCAAGACTGCCCTTGAAATCGCCGGCGAAGCCTACGCGATGCAGGATTATCAGAAAACGATGGCCGAAACACTCCCCGCCGACGGCATCTTCAACGGCGCCGTCTTCACCCTGCACAGCAGCGAAATGGGCGAAGATACCCACAAGAACGATCTTTTTGAGAACATTCAGTAATTCATTCCCCACTACAAGCACAATGCAAAAGCAAAAAGGCAGCACGCTCTCCACCGTGCTGCCTTTCATTTATCTGATCACAGTTTTCCGTGCATGCAATTGCTGGGAATATAATCAAGTCCCAACTCAAGCATCGTTTTAACCGCTTCCACCGTGTCGCCCGCGCGCAGGCAGACCTTCAGATTGTGGTCCTTCGCCAGTTTAATCAGTTCCACCGGACGCGCCAAAGGATCATCTACGCGCCAAGAAATGCCGGCATTGCCCATCCGCGCCATCTCTTCAATCTGATCTTCCTTGGCAAAGATCAGATGCATAAATACGTTCGGCGCAGCCTTGCGCGCAAGACGGATGTAATCCAGGAAGCACGAAGAGCACACAACGCCGCCGTCCTCAATGCCGCTGTCGCGTACCGCACGCATCACAGCCTCGGCGTCTTCTGTTTTCAGCTCCAGGAAAGGCACGCTGCCAAACCGCTTGCAAATGGCAAGGTATTCCGAAAACAGCGGCATCACCTTCTGATCATCCCGCAGGCATTCAAGGCGATTGCCCACGTTCATGCGCAGCGCGCGGCATTCTTTGAGTGTCATATCCTTGACGGCGCCCGTACCGTCAAAAGTCGCATCCACAGTCTTATTATGGATGCACACCAGATGTCCGTCACGCGTCATGTGCACATCCGTCTCAATAGCCCACTGACCGAGCCTGCCGGCATATTCAAAGGAAGGCAGAGAATTGGCCGGCGCCAGCGGCTGAAAACCGCGATGGCTGACAAAACGCGGATGCTCCGCCGTCTGCGGAATATCAAATAGATTCTTCATATAAATGCTCTCCTTTTTCACAGCAGGAAATTTTTCACTTGCCCCCTGCTGTTGCCTATGTTATTATACAGTATATAGGTCATATATTTCAAATGCTTTCAAGATTGTGACACATGTTTTTCAATTTGTGATCTGAGCTTTATTAACGGAGACCACCCCATGAAGCTGCATTCCTATCGTAAAATGCTCTTCCATCAGGAGATCGTCAACTGGCAGGAGCATTACATCAACGATCAGATGATCTACTCGCCCCGCAGCACCGAATACTCCCGCGAAAACTTCCCCGAAAGCCTGCATTTTCACGATTATTACGAGGTTCTGCTTTTTGTGGAGGGAGATATCCGCTACATCTGCGAGACCAACACCTTTCTCCCCCAGCGCGGCGACATATTGGTTGTGCCGCCCGGCTGCCTGCACACATCGCGCATCAATGCCGATCATACGCGCTACACGCGCTATGTCTTTTATCTCTATCCCTCTGCATTTGATGCTTATCAGGGCAGCTCGCTTCTGGATTTTCTGCAGGCCGATCACGGCCGTCCCTTTTTGTCCGCCTTCAAGGGCGCGGCGCTGGAGCAGGTCATCTCTTTGCTTGAACAATTGAACGAAGCCTTGCTGTCAGGCGCGCCGGATGACAAAGCGCTGTCGCAGGCGCTGATGATCCAGCTTTTCCACACCTTCAACCGCCGGGCGCAGCGCGATATCCGCTTTGACGCCTACTTTCCGCAAAACGTGGTGGAAATCCAGAAATATCTGGATGAACACTTCACCGAGGTATCCACCGTTTCCGATGTGGCGGAGCATTTTTTCTACAGCCGGGAATATGTCTCCCGCCTGTTCAAGCGCTATCTCAACACCACTGTGGCCGATTATGTGCTCAAGCGCCGCATCAGCCACAGCCAAGCGCTGATTGCCTCGGGGCTTCCGTTGATTGACGTATGCTTCCAGTCGGGCTTTGGCAGCGTCTCCACCTTCATCCGCGCCTTCCGCAGTCTTATGGGCATAACGCCCTCTGCGTATCGTAAAAAAGTATTATCCACCGGTAATTCATAACGAAAAGAGGTCAGATCTATGCGTTTTCGCAAATCCGTTACTTTGATGAAGGGCGTCAAGCTCAACGCCTCCAAATCCGGCGTCAGCTTCACCGTGGGCGGCAAGGGCATTTCGCTCAATGTAGGCAAAAAAGGCGTATTCCTCAATACCAGTATCCCCGGCACCGGCCTGTACGATCGCAAGCGCATCGATACCCTGATGACCGACAAGCTTGGCATCGGCAAGAAAAAGAACGCCAAAGCCAAGGAAGCCGCCGCGCCTGATTTCACCATGACGCTCAGCGAGCAGGGCGAAGTGGTGATCGAAAACGAATCCGGCCGCGCCATCACCAATGAAGCCCAGCTGCGCGCTATCCGCCAGACGGAAGAATATAAAGAAACCTACGCAGAGCTGATGGCTGCCTATCTCAAGCAGCTCAACGCCGCCACTGAATCCTTCACCCAGATTTACAAGCTCTCTGCGGATGTTTCTCCCAGCGGCGCGCACCATGCCGCAACGCTGCCCTCCCCCGCGAAGGAAGCCTTCAGCGAGCCCAAGCCCACGCGCGAGAGCATCCTGCCCGCGCTGGAAGCAGAGGCCGAAAAAGAAGCCGAGCGTTTCCCCTTCTACTCCCGCAAGCTGAAAAAGCGCCAGTACATCCAGCAGCAGATGGAAAGCTTCTACGCCCGTGCGCTGGATGAATGGGACGCCCGCAAGGCCGAATGGGAAAAGGAAAACGACGATGTACTCCTGACCCTGCCGCAGTCCGCCTCTGCCGATCAGGCGCTTACGCCCGATTTCATCGAGCAGCAGATCGAAAAGTGGATCTCCACCCTCGAACTGCCCGTTGATTTCGCCCTCCAGTACGACTACGACGAAAACTCCGGCGTATTGTGGGTGGATCTGGACCTGCCCGAGATCGAAGACATCCCCACCGAAAAGGCAGTTGAGCTTAAGAGCGGCCAGGTCAAGGCCAAGGAAAAATCGCAAAAGGAGCTGCGCCAGGATTACGTCACCTGCGTGTTCGGCCTGGCCGTCTTCTTCGCAAGCTATCTGTTCTGCCTCTCGCAGCATATCGGCCAATTGGTGATCTCAGGCTACACCCAGCGCCGCAACGACCGCAGCGGCGAAATGGAAGACAATTACATTTACTCCATCGTCTTTGACCGCGACGCCTTTGAAAAAGGCCGCCACAAAAAATCCGAGCCCTACGCCTTCTGCCAGAATTTCCGCAACCGCGTCAATCTTCTGGCCACGAGCGAATTGAAAACGATCGAGCCCTATACCCCCGCCGATCTGCAATAATCGCGCAATTTTTCCATAATTTCTTCAAATTACCCCTTGCAATCTTTCCAACTGTGTGTTATAATTCTGTTCGGTCGATTGGCCATGGGATCGTAGCTCAGTTGGTTAGAGCGCCACGTTGACATCGTGGAGGTCATAGGTTCGACTCCTACCGATCCCACCATAAAAACTCCTTGAGAAATCAAGGAGTTTTTTCTGTTTGAAAAACGTCCTGCACCCTTAGGAGCAGGACGTAAAGATATCAGCCTTCTTATTCAGCAGTGAATGTCATCAGCGTTCCATAGTAATCCATGGTCAGGGCGCCATCCGCGGGAGTAAGAACAAAGCTCATGTAGGATACGCCCATCACAGAATAATCCACCACGAAATTCCCGGCTTCGTCATTCTTCCAGATGAGGTATTCGGCAGGAAGCTCAACGCCCGACTGCATCAAGCTGGCAGAATTGTCAGCATTGAAGCACACTTTCCATTCACCAAACGCCGCAGCGTCAACCGGGAACGACTGGCCGTTGACTACCGTTTCTGCCTTTGTCAGCACAAAGTTGCAGCCAATATAGGAGAATTCACCTTCTGCAGCGGCAGTTTCCGCACCGGCGCGTTCAAAAATCAGCTGAGCGCCGTCTTCTTCCACCACCAGTCTGCCGTCATCCATGATCGTCATAACGCATCCATCGCCGATGGCCACGCCGTTCTCAACATACCAGCCGGGCCATTCCACACCATCCAGAATACTGAGATCGGAAAGATCAATCGGTTCCTCGGCAACGATCATTCTGCCGTCTTCCAGCAGGATCAGCGTCATGACCATATCCATGCTTTCGCCGCCATAAATCATCTCAACGCCATTCCACAAGCCGAAGAACGCCTTGCCTTCTTCCCCTACCGGCGCAGCAGGCACGAGAGCAGGTTCGGGTTCGGGCGCAGACATGGGCTCGCACTTCACGTTTTCCAGCAGCGCATCGACGTCGGGCATGAGCGCAGGATCGGTGATGCACTTGTCAAAGCTCCACAGCGCCTGACCGAATTCGTCGCAGAAGGCGTATTCGCTGACAGCATCCACGCCGGGGCCTACATACACAGTTTCAAGGTTCGGGCAGTTATCAAACACATACGCGCCGATGCCGCCAATACCGTTCACGAAGATCACTTCGCGCAAATTCAGACAATCCTTGAACATGCTGTCATTGAGCATTTCAAGGGGCGCATAGCAGATCACCGTTTCAAGCGTTTCGCAGCCCATGAAAGTATAAGCGGGAATATCGGTGTAGTTTTCGGGAATCACCACGGAAACCACCGGCAGCTCCACCTCATAGTTATCGCCGCAGGCCGCGCGCTGCATCATACCGCCGCCGATCATCGTCAGCGCAGTGCCGTCAATCTGCTGCGGGAGAACAAGATTGAGTTCATAGCCCAAGTAGCTATCCAGACGGGCAAATTCGCTGTCGTACCAGAAATCCTCACCGGGCAGCGATTCATAAGGCATTGCTGCCAGCACGGGCACATCTTCACTCATGCGGATAACCGGATTATAGAAAGGACGGCCGGCGATATCGCTCAGATACTTGATCTGTTCGTCAGTCGCGTCGTCGCTGACGTAGATTTCCAGTTCTTCCGGCCATACGTCAAACAGATCCGCGGGCAGCACGGTGGGATCGCACAGCACATAAAGCGTCTTCAGGTTGATGCAGCCATACAAAGCCTCTACCCCAACAAATTCAACGGATTCAGGCAGAGTAAGCTCCGTCAGGTTCACGCAGTTGCGGAATGCGCCGCCGTTGATAACGGTTAGAGAATCGAACAAATCGATCACACGCACAGAGCTGTCAGCAAACGCTTCTGCGCCGATGGTGGTAAACTGATCATTGTACGGAACGGCAAAGTACTCAATCGTGGTATTTCCCTTGAATACGCCGTCGCCAATGCCTGTTACGATACAATCATTATAGTCGGTATCCCACGGACGCAGATGCGTCTGGGTGCCGGTATATGCCGTCAGCACGCCGTTTTCGTACACATCCAGACCATCGTTGACATAGTCCACATCCGGATTCTGCATACGCCATACGCGGCATTCGAGTCCCAGCGCATCCACCACGGCCTGCAGATCCAGCATCTGCTGCTTGCCGGCCTTGGTATTAAGATCAATATCCGCCAGATACCAGCAGTTTTCAAACACATTCTCAGGCATATCGGGCAGTTCAAGCCCCTCAAACACCACATAGTTCATGCCGCAGTCCGCAAAGGCCTTTTCGCCGATCGCTTCAACGCTATCCGGAATATATACTTCCTCCAGCCAGCCGCAGCCTTCAAAGGCACTTGCGCCGATCGTTTTGAGCTCCTGCGGCAATTCCATTGTGCCCGTCAGTCTGACCGCCCAATAGAACGCCTCATCGCCGATGCTCTCCAATCCTTCGGGCCAGGCGATGCTGCGCGTCTGGATGCCGCCGGCAAAGGCGCGGCTGCCGATATGCTTGAGCGTCTCAGGCAGCTGCACATACAGAAGGTTGTTGCAGCCTTCAAAGGCAGAATTGCCAATCGATTCAAGCCCTTCGGGCAGTGTCAGGTAGCACAGATAGTTCTTGTCCATAAAGGCCTGATCGCCGATGTGCTTTACCTGCACGCCGTCAATCTGCGCCGGCACATCCACGCGCACGTCATAGCCTTCATAAGCAAGCAACGTACCGGTCGCCGCATCAAAGGCAAACTGCTCCGGATAGCAGGAATAATCATACGTTTCCGCATTTGCGCCGCTGGGCTGCAGATTCAGATAGATTTCCATTTGATCAAAGGCCGCAGCGTATGCATCATACTGGTCATCCGGCACATAGATCACAGCATCTTCCGGCAGCCAGTCAAAAGCGATGCCGCCAAATGCCGGGCACTCGCCCTTGAACACAACCTTTACCAGGCCCTCATTATCACTGAAGGCATTATCACCGATATAGCAGACAGACGCCGGAATTACCATTTCCTTCACCAAAGGATTCTGCAGGAAGCAGTTGTCGCCGATAATCATCAGTCCGTCATTGAGCGTTACGGCGTTCAGATCGCCGCAGAACGCAACAGCGCCCTCCTCAATCTGCCGAACCGTACCGGGCAGCACCAGCGATGTGACCCCATCAGCCCCGTTAAAAGCATTGAGGCCGATAATATCCACGGTACATTCCTGAATCATCTCCGGAATCACCACATCGCCGCCCGCACCGGTGTAGCCGTCCAGCGAATAGTTATAGGGATCAAAATCCCATACCTCCTCGCCAAGCGCCGCACCCATAAACAAAAGCAGCAGAACAATCAGCAGACTCATCAGCTTATTCATACAATACCATCCTTTCAAAGTGGATTCGCTTGTTGATATGCCATGACAAAACCATTCTTGGAGATTTTTTCCGAATTTTTACATCAAATAATCCTTTTATTTTCATTATATACTATTTTACAGATTTTGCAAGGAATATCGCCATTATACTCAAAGAAAGTGCAGAAATATCCTTTTTTTATTGTTGTATACTACAAAACAACAGCTTGAAAATCAAGGAGTTGTTCATCGTTTGGTTCCACCGAAGAAGCGTGTTTTAGAACTTCCCGTTTTTGAGCAAAAGAAAAAGCAGAGTGCATATCTGACACTCTGCTTTTCGACAGATTAAATCCATCATTTCTTTGCCGCAGGATATTCGTTGCAAAGCAGCCTATACGGCGCTTCATCTTCTTCGATCGTTGGGAATCTGCCCACCGGCGGGTTGAAGCGATTGTCCGTATTGTCGTCATTGCACATGGATACTTCCCCAATCAGCACATCGCCCGTGCCCGGCTTCACGTCAAAATCATGATACTGGTACGGCCAAAGCGTAATGCTTTCGCCGGGCTTGAGTTCAACGCCCGTGCCCGCGGGAACATAATACGATCTGCCGTCCATATTGACCAGCACGTCCGTATCGCCCAGCTCGCCGTTATCATCGTTATATACATGAATAATCAGCGTGCCGCCGCCGCGGTTAATGATATCTTCGGATTTGATCCAGTGAAAATGCATCGGCGAATGCTGCCCTTCCTTGAGCATCAGCAGTTTTTCCGCATATACCTTTTTGTATTTGGGATTATGCTGATTGCCGTTGCGCAGCGTGATGAGCGCAAAACCAACCTTCTCAAAATCCCCCAGACCATAGTCAGTAATATCCCAGCCCAGCATATTATCACGGATTTCGTCGTATTCGTGGCCCTTATCATTCCATTCTTCGGGCGACCAATTGCAGAAAGGCGGCAGATGGAAACCGTTTTCCCTCGCCAGCGCTTCCATTTTCCTGATATATTTGTTCACTTCAGAGCGTTTCATTTATTGATCCTCTTTTGCTGATTTCTGCGCTTTTCAATTTCTTCCCGTTCAGGCATGGCAGGAATTGCGCCCCGCTTTTCCACGCACAAACTGGCCAAGGCATTGCCAAAGTCCGCATATTCCGCCGCTTCCTCCGGCGAAAGCTCCCGCGGATGCTTCCCGCTTTCCAGCAGGCAATTGAGGAACCCGCCCCAGAAAGAATCGCCCGCGCCGGTCGAATCCACCATCTGTGCCTTATAGCCGGGAACAGTTTGGCTGCCTTTTGCCGTGCACACCAGAGCGCCGGCTGCTCCCATCGTCACCGCCACAACCGAGACGCCCCGGCTCAGCAGGATTTCCGCTGCCTTCTGCGGATCTTTTTCTCCTGTCAGCAGTTCCGTTTCCTCATCGGACAGTTTCATCACGTCAACATAAGGCAGCACCCGGCGCATTCCCGCAATCGCTTTCTCCTCGCTCTCCCACAAAGGCGCACGATAATTGGGATCATACGAAACAATGCAGCCGCTGCTTTTAGCAATCTCCAAAGCCTTCAGCGTTGCGCTTCTTGCCGGTTCTGCCGTCAGGGAAAGCGACCCCACATGAAAAATCCTGCTTTTCCGGATCATATCCGGACAG
>JAZQXQ010000189.1:0-4873 GCA_045632965.1 Clostridia bacterium | reverse complement strand
CAACGCCGGCCATGTCGTTCATGAGGCTATTGACAGCGTTGGTGTCCTTCTTGGTGGCCTGGTAGTAGATCAGACCAGCGTCGAACAGGCCTTCCATGTACTCAGCGTAAGCGCCGAAGCCTTCCTGATCCAGGATGTAGGTCAGCTTGCCGTCAACATCGGCCCATTCGCTGTTGATGCCGAAGGCGGGCAGGATGGTCTGCAGGTAAACGGGCTTGTCTTCGGTGTAGTTGGAGGAAGCGGGATCCACTTCGATGCACAGGGCCTTGCCGCCTTCAGCAACCTTGGTCTGGAAGAACTCCAGCATCTTCTTGAAGTTGGAAACGGACATGGAGTAGCCGTTCTCTTCGGAGGGCATGGCGATCTGAGCATCAGCATGCAGCTGGTTGTACTCGTTCAGCCAGTCCTTGCGGAAGTAGAAGCCCTTGGAGGTGCACTCGCGGGGATCAGAGTTGGGGATGGCGTAGATTTCGCCGTCGAAGGTGGCAGAGCCCCAGCCGATCTCGGAAATGACTTCCTTGAGGTTGGCGGAAGCGTTGACATACTCGGTCAGAGGAGCCAGAACGCCTTCGGCAACCAGCATGTTGAACTGAGCCTTGGTCACGAACACATACTGATAGTCTTCCTTCAGCATGAAGATGTTGGACACGGTGGTGTCAACATCGGTCTTGGGCAGCTGAGTGAACTGCACGTTGTAACCGGTGGCGGTGCGGATGGTATCGGCCAGCTTCTGAGTGTTGAACTCTTCGTCGCTGATACCGCCGGAGGTCACCATGGCGTTGAAGGTGTCAACGCGCTCGTAGTCCTTGAGGGTCTTGGTGCCTTCGCCATAGGCGGCCATGGTCATGACCATGGACAGCAGCAGAACGATCGCAAGCAGCTTTTTCATTGTTTCGTCTCCTTGTTTCGTAATTACATGATGATCCGAAGATCATACGTATTGCAGTACGCCTATGGTAACACCTGCAAAGAGCCAAAATCAATGTGCTTTTTTTACCTCTGGCTTGTCATTTTTATACTTCTTTTGCAAATTTTACGGAATTTTTGCACCATTTCAACCAAATTATTATGCCTTTTTGTTTTCTTTTTGTACATAGCAGCGTAATTGCCGTATTGATTTTTGCCCCGTGTTAAGCTATCATAAATATCAGCAAAGACGATATTATTCCCATCGGATGCGAAAGGAGGACCAGGTGGATAACCGCAATCTGTTCATGCCCCTGCCCAGTGCATCGGGCAATCCCACCTATAAAAAGAGGTATCACAAAGACGCCAATTACGAATCCTCGCCCATTACGCTTGATCTCTTTTCCGTGTATCAGATCTGCGACCTGGCCTGCGCCTCCGATCACACGGTGCGCGAGCATCGCCAGATCTGCCATGAGATCTCCTATATCGTATCGGGCGAAGGCGTATTTTTCCGCAACGGCAAGGCGTATGACGTATGCCCCAACATGGTTTTCCTTGTCAACGATCAGGATGTGCATTCCATCCGCTCCTCCAAGGATGCGCCGCTGCGGTTCATGTGCCTTGGCTTTGCCTTCCACAAGGATCATCCCGATTATCCCAAGTATGCGCATCTTTGCAGCTTCTTTGACAATCTGCAAAGCCCGCTGATCATGGACAAAAACAATCTGTTCAATCTCTTCACCCTGGCGCTGAGCGAAGTGTCCAGCACCGATCCCTTGTCCATGGAAATGCTTGAATCCTACGTGCGGCAGATCATCATCCAGACCTACCGTGATTTCACCAGCGTCAACAAGCAGAAAATCAACCTTGTGGACATCAACGACACCAACCCGCTGATTTACGAGATTGCCCACTATATCGACACCAACCTGACAAAGATCAAAAAGCTGACGGACATCGCCGATATGTTCGATTACAGCTACGCCTATCTCTCGCGTATTTTCTCGCAGACCATGGGCATTCCCATCCGCGATTATTATTCGCAGCGCCGGTTGGAAAAGGCCGCCGAGATGCTGTCTGAGGATCTGCCCATTTCCGTTGTCAGCGAGCGGCTGCAGTTTGCCGATGTGCCCTCCTTCTGCAAGGCCTTCAAGGCGCACTACAACGTATCGCCCAAAAAATACCAGCAGACGATGACCGAAAACAAATAAACTCCCCGGAGGTCTTTTATGATTCTCAAAAACGGCCTGGTAGTGGACGAAGCCTTTTCGCTGCGGCAATGCGACGTGCAGATCGAAAACGGGCTGATCACCGCCGTCGGTGAAAACTTAACAGGCGATACCGCCATCGACATGACCGGCAGATATATTCTGCCGGGCTTTATTGACAGCCACATGCACGGCGCGATGGGACACAAAATCAGCGATACCCATCCCCTGCCCGACTTCAATAAGATCACCCGCTACGAGGCCTCGCAGGGCGTAACCTCCATCGCCATCAGCACAGTCTGCTGTGAGTATGAGCACCTGCTCTCGCAGCTTGATCTGGCAGTAAAAGCCGCCCGACACACCGACGGCGCAAAAATTGCCGCCATCCATGCCGAAGGCCCCTTTATCAACCCGGCGAAAAAGGGCGCAATGGACGAAAAATCCATCCTTGCTCCCTACTGCGATAAGCTGGAAGAAATGATCGCACACGGCCAGGGCCTTTTGAAAATAATCACTTTGGCGCCCGAAATGGACGGCGCCCGCGAAGTGATCGCCCTTGCCGTACAAAATGGTCTCACCGTCTCGATGGGCCATACCGACGCGACATATGAAGCGGCCAAAGCCGCCATCGACGCAGGCGCGACGCAGTCCACCCACACCTTCAACGCCATGCGCGCGCTGAGCCACCGCGAGCCGGGCGTCCTGGGCGCGGCACTGACAGATAATCGCGTCACCTGTGAAATGATCTGCGATCACACGCATCTGCACCCCGCCATTCTGAAGCTCATTTATCAGATCAAGGGCGCAGACAAAATCAACATCATCAGTGATTCCGAGCACGGCGCGGGCCTGACCCAAAACGAAATTATCGTGGACGGCGAAGTGCGCTACATCCGTGACGGCGTGATGCGCCTTGAGGACGGCACCATCGCCGGCAGCGCCAGCTCCATGCTCTTTGGCATTCAGAATCTGCTGCGCGACGGCTTCCCGCTGACGGACGTGAGCATAATGGCCTCGCTCAATCCTGCCAGGACGCTGAAAATCAACCATTTGACGGGCAGCATTCAGGCGGGCAAGGCAGCGGATCTTGTCATTCTTGACAAGGATTACAACGTGCTTTCCACCTACGTGGACGGCGCGTGCGTATACAAAGGAGAATAACAAATGATTTTAGGCATCGACATCGGCGGCACCGGCATTAAATTCGGCGTGGTTTCTCAGGATTACACCATCCTCAAAAGCTGCGCCATCCCCACAGGCGCGCACAGAGCCGTTGAAGCAATCATTGACGATATTATTACCACCGCCAAAGAATTGCAAAAGGAATATGATTTTGACCGCATCGGCATCGGCACGCCGGGCGACATCGACAGCGAAAAGGGTATCTGCAAGCGCGCAGGCAATCTGCCCTACGACAATACGCCTATCGCAGAGATGATTTCTCAATCGCTACACCTGCCCGTTTACATCGCCAATGACGCCACCGCCGCGCTGTACGGCGAAATTTTCGCCGGCGCCGGCAAGGATTATCAGAACATCATCATGCTCACGCTGGGCACGGGCGTCGGCGGCGGCATTGCGATTGGTGGCCAGCCTTATCTTGGCAGCAAGGGCTACGGCGGCGAACTGGGCCACATGGTGATCAAGTACGACGGTTTGCCCTGTCCCTGCGGATTGAGAGGTTGCCTTGAGCAATACGCCTCCGTCACAGCGCTGATTCTTCAGGCGAAGGAAGCCATGAAAGAGAACCCCGGCAGTATTTTAGCTTCTTTTGACAGCGAAAGCTTCTCCGCCCGCGAGATCTTCACCGCCAGGGAGCAGGGCTGCCCCGTAGCCAAGGCCGTGCTTGACCAGTATACGCAGTACATTGCCATCGGCATCGACAGTCTGGAAAACATCTTCCAGCCCGAAGCCTACATCATCGGCGGCGCAATCTCCAATCAGGAGGAAAACCTGCTTGCCCCCATCCGCGAAAAGCTGGACAACCCCGCCGTGCTTCTCACTTCCTCGCTAAAAAACGACGCCGGCATCATCGGCGCAGCCGTCATCGCCGTGGAATTCGCCAAATAAAATCCATACAAAAAGCGGGCTAACGTTTTTTCGTTAGCCCGCTTTTTGTTTGCGCTTAATACGTTCTGATCAGGTTTTTCAGATAATCCGCCGCCAGCTTGATATCCGCCGCGGGGTTGCCGCCCACCTCGCGCTCGATGGTGAGGAAGCCCTTGAAGCCAACCTCCTCCAGCGCTTTCAAATAGCGGGGGAAATCCACCGCGCCCTGGCCGAGCGGCAGCTCCTTGAAGGCCGGCTCGCTGTCCCACGCGCCGTGATCCATTTCGGAATAAATATCCTCGGGATTGCAGGGCTTCAGATTCACGCCGTCCTTGGCATGGGTGTGCACGATGTACTTGTCCAGCGTATACACAGCCTGCACGGGATCATCCTTGGTAACCATGGCAAAGTTCGCCGGGTCCAGATTGACCGCCACACCCGTGGAGCCAAGATCATCGAGGAAGGCGCGCAGCGTCGCCGCCGGTTCGGGGCCCGTTTCGATAGCAAAATGCGCGCCCATGCTGTCGGCAAACTGCGCCAGCTCGTACGCCGCGGCTTGCATCACCTTGTAGCGCTCGCAGTTCTTATCGGTGGGAATCACGCCGATATGCGTAGTCACAACGTCGGTTTCCAGATCCTTGGCCAGTTCCATGATGCGCTTGGAGGCATCGATCAGCATCACGTTTCTTTCGGGATAGATGAAAGCC
>JAZQXQ010000188.1:0-4068 GCA_045632965.1 Clostridia bacterium | reverse complement strand
GCATAAAGCATACGAGGAGCAGAGGGGAAAGCCGCTCTGCTCCTTGTGATTTACATCGACGCCGACAGCGATTTTGAAGCCGTATTGCGCGCTGAGGGCGGCAATTTGCTGCCCCATGCGGCCGCATGCGCCCGAGAGAATTATCGATTGCAAAGATTCAGCAGCCCCTTTTCTTGCATTGCTGCCTTTAGGATGCGCAGATTTTCCGCCTGCATGCGCACAAGCGGCAAACGGACATCGGCCTGGCATACATGCAGCAGATGAAGCGCCTCTTTGACGGGCGCGGGGCTGGTTTCGATGAACAGTGCGTCGGTGAGCTTTTTGAGCGCGCCGTGCCGCGCTTCGGCGGACTGGATATTGCCATGCGTAACGTCGCGGTGGAGACGGACAATTTCACCCGGCACGAGGTTTGACAAAACGGAAATCAGCCCTCTTGCGCCCAGCCGCAGGGCAGAGACATTGATTTCGTCATTGCCGCAGTAGAGCGGCAGGCGGCAGGTGCGCATGATTTCGGCCATGACAGACAGATTTCCGCCCGCCTCCTTGACGCCGGCGATGTTTGGATGGTGCGAGAGAATTTCAACCGTTTCGGGCAGCAAGGTAAGGCCTGTTCTGGACGGCACGTTGTAGAGAATCACCGGCAGATCGGTGTCGTCTGCAATGCGGGTGAAAAATTCCACCAGCCCCGCCTGCGTGGTTTTGTTGTAATAGGGCGTAACGCACAATTGCGCATCCGCGCCAAGATCCCGGGCGATGCGCGCTTTTTTGAGCGTGTGCGGCAGATTATTGCTGCCTGTGCCGGCAATGACGACGGCGCGGCCGTTGATTGTCTCAATGGCATGGCGCAGCACGAGCGTCCATTCGGTATTGGTTAATGTGCTGGGCTCGCCCGTTGTGCCGCAAAGCAAAAGCGCCGGAACGCCTGCCTCGATTTGTCTTTCGATGAGTACGTCCAGCGCTTTGAGATCCACCTTGTCATTTGTAAAGGGCGTGACCAGCGCCGTGCAGACGCCGGTGAACACGGGATTTAAGGACAAAGCGGTCCCTCCTTATGAAATTGTGTGGGGCAATCAGATGCGGTGCTTGATATAGCCGGCCGCGCACAGATACTCCGCCGAGAGTACGCCGCCGCCCGCCGCGCCGCGCAGCGTATTGTGCGACAGGCACACGAAGCGGTAATCAAACAGGCTGTCTTCGCGCAGTCTTCCGATGGTCACGCCCATTCCGTTTTCAAAATCGCGGTCAAGCTTGGTCTGCGGACGGTTATCCTCCTCAAAGTATTTGAGGAAGGGCGTGGGAGCGGAGGGGAGATTGAGCTTCTGCGCTTCGGTTTCCCAGTTGGCCCAGCGCGCTTTGATCTCATCCATCGTGGGCTTATTCTTGAACGTGACGCTGACAGCGGCCATGTGGCCGTCGCTTACCGGCACGCGCAGGCACTGCGCGCTGATGACGGGCGTGACGGCATGCTCGATGGCGTCGCCGGCTTCATTGACCTTGCCCCAGATTTTCAGCGGCTCTTTCTCGCTCTTTTCTTCTTCGCCGCCAATGTAGGGTATGACGTTATCGACCATTTCAGGCCAGGTGGCGAAAGTTTTTCCTGCGCCGGAGATCGCCTGATAGGTGCATACGCTGATTTTTTCAATGCCGAAATCCATCAGCGGCGTGAGCGCGGGCACATAGCTCTGGATGGAGCAATTGGGCTTGACGGCCACAAAGCCGGTATCGGTGCCCAGGCGCTTTTGCTGGGCGGCGATGACGCGGGCGTGGTCAAAGTTGATTTCGGGGATGAGCATGGGAACATCCGCAACCAAACGGCAGGCGGAGTTATTGCTGACGACGGGCGTGCCCGAGGCGGCGTATTTTTCTTCCAGCTCGCGGGTGGCGGCCTTATCCATGGCAATAGCGCAGAAGACGAAATCGACCAGCTGATTCATGCCATCAATGTCGTAGGCGTCGCGCATTTTCATCAGGCGCATTTTTTTAGGAATGGGGCAATCAAAGGCCCAGCGGCCGCCCAGCGCCTCTTCATAGGTTTTGCCCGTGCTGCGGGGGCTGGCGGCGAGCGCCGTAACATCAAACCAGGGATGGTCCTGCAAAAGCAGGGCAAAGCGCTGACCGACCATGCCGGTGGCGCCGATGATACCGACTTTATATTTTTTCATGAAGAATCCCTCCAGATTATCCTATGCGGCGGGTAAGAATATGCCTGCCTTAATATTCCGATAGTAGCATGCGCAGGATGCAAAGTCAATAAAAGCGGCTAATCAGAGCAGAAAAAGAACGAAAAATGCCGCTTAGCGGAAGGAGAATGCGCGCTTGAGCGACAGACGCAGCTTGTGCCACGGACTCAGCCTTTCTTCCAGCGACTGATAGACGTCCTTTGCGCGGGGCAGCGCGTGTTCCGGCGCATGATGGCGGGCGGAGCGCACGGCGCTGACAGCCTCGGCAATATCAAGCAAACGCGTGCCAAGGCCGTTTTCGGCGCGCTGGGCAAACTGCAGGGGCGTTTCGGCGTCATTGCGCTTATAGCCAAGATATGCGGCGCAATCCAGTACGGCGCTCCAGAGAATAAGCAAGGCCTGCGTGTCGTTTTTCGCTTTCTGTGCGCGCAAAAGCGGGTGCGTTGCGCGAATGCGCAGGGCGATGGACACAATCAGCGCGATGAACAGCAAAAGCCACAGCCAGGGAAGCGGCGGCCGGGAAGGATCATCATTATCCGGCGGAGAAGACGGATTGTCTTCGGGCACGGGTGTGGGCGTCTCTTCGGGGGGCTGATTATTGCTTTCCGGGGTAGGCGTGGGCGGATTTTCGCTATCGTGTTCGGGGGTAGGCGTAGGCGCGGGCTCCATCGTGGGCGTGGGCGTTTCTTCGCTGTCCGCAGAGGGCGGCGGAGGATCGCCGCTTTGATCGGGCTCATTCATATTGGCGGTGGCGTCAAAGGTCACCCAACCGACGCCGTTTAAATACACTTCGGTCCAGGCATGGGCGTTAAGGCCCGTTACGTGCGCCGTGCCGGAGGCGTCGGGCCTGGCGACGTAACCCTCCACATAGCGGGCGGGCAGATCGACCATGCGGCAAAGCACTGTCATGGCGCTGGCGAAATAGGTGCAGTAGCCCTTCTGATCGGCCAGCAGGAACCAGGAGACAAAGTCCACCGATTCGGGGGGATCACGGACATCCAGTTCGTATGTATAGTTGGCTTTGAGATAATCGCGCAGCGCCACAGCTTTGTCCCAAGGGGTGGCGGCATGCTTTGTCACTTCTTTGGCCAGATCGAAAAGCTCCTGCTGCAGATGCGAAGGCAATTGGGTGTAGATCTGCTGAATCTGCGGATAGGCGGGATCATCGACCGCCGCATTCTCCGACGCGAGGGCAGCCATGCCGCTGTCGGTGGCCTTCATGGGCAGATAGCGTACGGAATAGGTATCGCCTTCCTGCAGGTTGCGGGTGATGAAAATCTCCGTGCCGGTATTGAAATACCCCACCATATTTTCGCCAAGCGACAGGGATCGGATACGCTGCGGGGTGAAAAGCGTGCTGGCGCTGCCCTGCAGCATGGTGACGGTGATTTCTTTTTCCGCCTGAGAGGAGATGAGCGGGTAGTCGCTTTCATAAAGCGCATCGCGGATGGCGCGGTAGTGCACGGCATTCCAGCCGTAGCGGCGGGCGCTGACAGAATCATACCACATGCCGCCGGTGTAGGTATCAAGGATGGCGCCGCGCAGGTAGGTGACTTCGTTCGTTTTGACGGTCATGACGCTGTGATCGCTGGGCGTGGCTTTGCCGCCCAATTGCATCTGGCCCAGCGGCATCCAGCCGTCGCTGGCAAGGGTATAGCGTGCGCGTTCCTCGGTGAAGAAGAAATGATCGTCGATGGCGTCGCGGATTTTCTGCGCCATGGCGGCAAAGGGCTCGACTGTTGTATGTTCGGCGGGTGCCAAAAGCAGACTGCCGGCGGTCAAAAGAAGGGCCAAAGGCAGAATGAAAGGCGAAACGGAGCGGGGCTTTTGCTCAGGATCGGTGTTCTCACTGTGGTGCGTGACGGCGTAGTGCAGCATCAGACCCGGC
>JAZQXQ010000187.1:0-1815 GCA_045632965.1 Clostridia bacterium | reverse complement strand
GTGAGGCTGTCGCCGATGATGACGGACTCATCCTTGTCAAAGCCGGGGATTTTTTTGAAGCAGTTTTCAAAGAAGATGGGATCGGGCTTGTCGGCGCCCATGCGCTCGGAAATGAAAATATCCTTGAAATATTTTGCGACGCCGGCGCTTTTGACGCGCCCGTCCTGCACTGCGCCTGTGCCGTTGGAGACAGCGTACAGGTCATATTTTTTATAGAGGGTTTCAAGCAGGTCGATCGCGCCGTCGATAAAATAATGCCCCTGCGAGAGCCGGTGATGGTACATATCCTGCGCCTTCTGCGCCTCGCAGTCAATGCCGTATTCATTGAAGAGAATTTCAAAGCGGCGCACCAGCACCTGCGCGCGGGTGAGCTGCTTTTTTTCAAGCAATTCCCATTGCGCCTGGTTGATCACGCTGTAGCGGCGGATGATTTCCTCCGTCGGTTCAAGGCCCAAAGTTTTCAGCGTATAGCGCAGCGCCTCGGCCTCGGAAGCCTTGAAATCCAGCAGCGTGTCATCTAAATCAAATAGAATGGTACGAATCATCCCTTTTATCTCCCTTGATAATATGCTATAATTATCCTACAGATAGGCGGTGATTTCAAGTATGAAATTGATCTTTGCGCCCGATTCTTTCAAGGGCTCGCTTTCTTCTCTCAATGCGGCGGCGCGCATGGCCGAGGGCGCGCAGCGCGTGTTCCCCGATGCGCAGTGCCTGCTTTTGCCCATGGCGGACGGCGGCGAAGGCACGCTGGAGGCGCTGGTACTCTCCCGCGGCGGCATGAAGGCGGATATGAAGGTGACGGGGCCTGACGGCAGGGAAGCCAAGGCCCAGTGGGGCATGCTTTCAGACGGCACGGCGGTGGTTGAAATGGCGCAGGCCTCGGGCATTACAATGATGAAAAAGCGCGATCCCATGACCGCCACCAGCTTTGGCACGGGCGAAATGATCCGCGCGGCGGCGCACGACGCCATGCGCATTGTCGTTGGCATCGGCGGCAGCGCCACCAATGACGGCGGCATGGGTTTGCTGTCTGCGCTTGGCGTACAGTTTTTTGATGAAGATGACAATCTCCTGCGCGGCTGCGGGGCGGATCTCAGCCGCGTGCGCCGGGTGGATTTCAGCCGGATTGATTCCTTCGTGCTCAATTGCCCGATGGACGTACTGTGCGATGTGGATAATCCACTGCTTGGCGAAAACGGTGCTACCTATATTTACGGCCCGCAGAAGGGCGCGGACGAGGAGATGCTCAAAGCCCTTGAGGCCGGCATGGAAAACTACGCCCGCGTGATGCAGGAAGCGCTGGGCCGCGATATTGCGCATTTCCCCGGCGCGGGCGCTGCCGGCGGCGTGGGCGCTGCGCTGTGCGGCGTATTGGGCGCCAATCGCCTGCCCGGTGCGCAGACGGTGCTGGATCTGATGGCGTTTGACGAAAAGGTGAAGGGCGCGGCAATCTGCTTTACGGGCGAGGGCCGCATGGCCGGCCAGTCGATCCATTACGGCAAGGCCCCCGTGCAGGTGGCGGAGCGCTGTAAAAAGGCGGGTGTTCCCTGCGTAGCGATCGTCGGCGGCATCGGCAAAGGCGGTCAGGCCTTCTGCCAGGAAAACCAGAGCGTTATTTCCATCGCCAACGGCCCCATGTCGCTCAACGAGTGCCTTGTGGATGCGGGCGATCTGATGGCGGACGCGGCTGAAAGAGTCATGCGGATAGCCAAAATGAAAATCTGATATTGTCATCAGCCCGTGATGGTTCGCGGGCTTTTTTATTTTTTTCAGAAAATGCGATATTTTTCCTTCCTCAATCGTCTATATGGG
>JAZQXQ010000186.1:0-4280 GCA_045632965.1 Clostridia bacterium | reverse complement strand
CGGCATCGGTCTGCCGCAGATTGCGGTGGCAGGCAAGAGCAATGTGGGCAAATCCAGCCTGATCAACGCGCTGTGCCGCCATAATAAGCTGGCCAAAACCAGCGCCACGCCCGGCAAAACGCGGTTGCTCAATGTGTTTGAGATAAACTCCGGAACGGGCGATGCCTTCCATCTGGTCGATCTGCCGGGCTATGGCTTTGCCAAGGTGGATAAGGGCGAGAAGCTGCGCTGGGGCGAAATGATGCAGGGCTATTTTGACAAGAGCCGCGAGCTGCGCATTGTATTGCAGCTGGTGGATATCCGTCATGATCCCACGCAGGATGACATTGACATGGTGGCTTTCCTGCGTGCATCGGGCATTCCCTTCCAGATTGTATGCACCAAAGCGGATAAAATCAGCCGCGGTTCGCGCATGAAGTATACGGCGGCGATCGGACGTGCGCTGCAGGCGCAGCCGTGGGAGTTGATCTGCGTATCCAGCGAAACGGGCGAAGGCCGTGATCAGCTGATCCGCTGCATGAGCGAGGCCATCAAAACGCCGGTGGAGTTCATCGAAGAGGATGAATTGCCCGAGGTGGTTTTGGACGAAGAGTAACAAAAAATCCGGTACGGTTCTCCGTACCGGATTTTTGCTGCCGTCAGTTCAGCGGCGGGTAGGTATAGCGGCCGACGAGACGCGGCATGCCGTTGTACAGGCCGTAGGCGTCGCCGTATACGCGATAGCTTTGGCCAACCTCCCAGGTGTCGCTGGAGAGATTTTCAAGCAGTACCAGCTGCTGAACATCGGGCGAAGGATCGGTATCCATGATGGCCAGCTGTGGTTTGTGGCTGAGAATCTCAATGATTTCACCGGAGCAGACGTAAATCTGCGTGCGCTCAACGCGCAGGGCGGTATTATTGAGATATTCAAGATAGGTGCTTTTGCCGTTGGCTGTGCCGTCCATGGGCCAGGCCTTGGGCGTATAGGTGCTGGAATAGGGGACGTAATAGACTTCCTTGGTCAGCGTTGCGCTGTCTTCGTCCTTCTGCGCGATGATGGTGATCGTATTGGTACCGATCTTTTCAAATTTTGCCTTGAAGGAGAATTCGCCGCTGGAGGCAAGGAGCGAGGTATCCAGCTGCTCGTGCGGGGTGGTGATGGTGATGGTGGCGCCGGGAATGGTGGTGCCCTTGATGGTCATCAGATTATCGGCGCTGGTATTGCCGATGGTGGGATCAAGCTCCAGGGGAATATCCTGCGGTGCGCGGTACAGGGTGATATCCACCGTGTTTTTGCGGTAGTATTCGCACTGGACTTCGATGGTGAATACGTTGTTGCCGACAGCGGGGACGGTGGCGTTATAGCTGATATAGCCGTCCTGCGTGTTTACGAAGCTGGAGAAATCCACGCCGTTGATAAAGACGGTGGAGTTCTGTTCCACCTTGAACTGAATCTGATAGGGCGATGTGGTGACTTCAAGGTAGGTGGTATCGGGCGTAACGAGCGTGATGGGCGAGAGCGGAACGTCGATGGTATAGGTGATAGGCTCCATCAGCTTTTGCTCGCCGGCGCTGGTTTTGATGTAGGGGGTCAGCGTGATGTCCATCGTGGCGCTGTCGATGTCGTCCTTGAGCTCGTACCAGGTGTAGTCGGCCACGGTGACGGAGGCATAGCCGCCGGTTGAAATATAGGATTTTTTCAGCTCTTTGATGTAGATCTGCGAGCCGTCGGGCGCGGGGATGTCAATGGTGTGTGCCGCCATATCATTGAGGATGGTGGCGGTGATGCGGATCTGCTCCTGCAGCGGGGGCTGCTTGTTTTCCTGTGCGGGCTTGATCAGGAACATATACACGCACAGCGCGGCGTTGGTGAGGAAAAAGAGCACCGCCAGGAAGGGAGCAAAGCGTCTGACGCCCATGCCGTGACCGCGGCGCGTGCGGCGGGAGGTGGGGCTGTACACGCGGGACTGTCTGGGAACGCTGTCATACAGGGGAATCTGACGGTCGCGCAGATCGTCGTATTCCTGATAATCCTGATAAGCGGTGCGCGACTTGACGAAAATAGCATCCGGGCGAACTTCGCCCTCTGGCTGCATGCCGCGCATTTCTTCTTCATTGGGCTCAATATAAGAGCTGACGCGCTCATCGGCGTAGGACTGCACATTGCTTTTGATGGGAACATAGCCGCTTTGCGCGCTGTGCTGCTGCACCTGGCGCAGCTGTTCCTCGCCGCGCTTGCGGCGGGTATGCAGGCTTTGCATTTCACGCGCCAGACGATCGCGGTCATCCGGGCGGGGAATCGCACGCGCTACGCTTTCCTCATCGGGCTCATAAATGATCGTCTGCGAGCCTTGCGGCATGTTTTTCTGCTGCTGCTCATGCTCGGGCGATTTCCAGTTGACCGGGGCTGTATCCTGGATGGGCAGATCCGCCGCGCAATAAAAACAGCGGGGGGTTGTTGCACGGTTCCAGCGTCCGCATTGCGGGCATTTCATGGGCTGAATGGCCTCCTTGATGGATAGGTTAACATTCAATAATTCGTCACAAAGGGGCAAAATCCTGCTTTGGAGCCTGCAAACGGCGCAAAAAGCAGATGTGGTGCGTGAGATTTACAATTGCAGACAGACATGCTATAATGAACGGTGGAAAATGAAAGGAAACATTGCCATGCAATTGAAAGATATTCATTCGCCGGAAGATGTAAAGAAGCTGTCGTATGACGAACTCAAACAGCTCAGCAATGCGCTGCGCGAAAGGATCATCACGACTGTTTCTCGCAACGGCGGTCATCTGGCATCCAATCTGGGTACGGTGGAGCTGACGCTGGCGCTGCACCGCGCCTTTGATATGCAGAAGGATAAATTGATCTGGGACGTGGGGCACCAGTGCTATACGCACAAGATTCTCACGGGCCGAGAAGGGGATTTTGACTCGCTGCGCCGGTTTGGCGGTATGGCGGGCTTTCCACGCCGCGACGAAAGCCAATACGATGCTTTTGACGTAGGGCACGCCTCCACGGCGATATCCGCCGCGGTGGGCTTTGCGCGCGCGAGAGATCTGAAAAATGAAACGCATCATGTGGTCGCCGTGGTGGGCGACGGCGCGCTGACGGGTGGCATGTGCTATGAGGCGCTTAATGATGCGGGCAGCAGCGATCTGCGCGTGATTGTGGTGCTGAACGACAATGAAATGAGCATTTCCCACAACGTGGGCGCGGTATCCAAGTATCTTACGCATCTGCGCGCCGGCAAGGGCTGGTTTGACGTAAAGAAACGCATTTCCCGTTTCCTTAAAAAGATTCCGCTGGTGGGCATGCCGCTGCACAGGGGCTTCCATCGCATCAAGGATTCGATCCGCAACATTTTTTTGCAGGACAGGCTGTTTGACGCCTTCGGTTTTCATTATCTGGGGCCGGTGGACGGCCGCGATATCGCCAGCATGGAGCGTATTTTTGAGCGCGCGAAGAACTGGGACGGGCCGGTGCTGATTCATGTGGCCACCCAAAAGGGCAAGGGCTTTAAATATGCCGAGGAGAATCCCACCATGCTGCACGGCACGCCGCCCTTCGATATTCAAACGGGCGAGCCGCTGAAGGTATCGAAGACGGGCATGAGCAGCGTAGCCGGCGATGAACTGTGCAAACTGGCGGAAAAAGACAGCCGGGTGGTGGCTATCACCGCGGCGATGCTGGAAAGCACGGGCCTGAAAGCTTTTGCGCAGAAGTATCCCGACAGATTGTTTGACGTAGGCATTGCCGAAGAGCATGCTGTGACCATGGCGGCGGGCCTTGCCTGCGGCGGGATGCGGCCGTACGTGGCGATTTATGATACCTTCCTGCAGCGCGGATACGATCAGCTTCTGCATGACGTATGCCTGCAAAAACTGCCGGTGTGCTTCCTGATTGACCGCGCGGGCATGAGCGAGGACGGCGCGACGCATCACGGCATTTACGGCATGGCGTATCTCAGCCATCTGCCGGGGATGACGGTGCTTAACGCTTCTTCCCGCAGTGAACTGCGCGCGATGATGCGGTATGCGCTTCGGGTGAACGGGCCGGTTGCGATCCGCTATAATAAGGCGGATTTCAGCGGCTGCGAGGATGACAAAGAGAGCGTAGCGAGCTATCAGCCTGCGTGGCGCGAGCTTCGTCCCGGCAGGGATGCGGTGCTGCTTGCTACCGGCGATATGAACGGCGAAGCGATCATGGCGTCGTTTATGCT
This sequence comes from Clostridia bacterium, assembly GCA_045632965.1. GTDB lineage: Bacteria > Bacillota > Clostridia > Christensenellales > Aristaeellaceae > SFMI01. Next base: position 81 of record JAZQXQ010000186.1, on the reverse strand, counting down.
CAAAGAACAGGGGATGCTGTGCGGCGTGTACAATGCCGGGTGCGTCAATCCCCTGGATGAAAAGACGCTGAGCGAACTGCT
>JAZQXQ010000185.1:0-3709 GCA_045632965.1 Clostridia bacterium | reverse complement strand
GGGAGGATCACGATGATTACAGTAAAAGTGGATTCAACCAAACAGGTAAAGCCCATCCGTCCCATGCATGCAGGCGGCCAGCCCCCCTTCGCCGGTGGGTTCAGAAAGTTTGATTTTTCGCACATGCGGCATCTGAAATATGCCAATATGCCCTACGCGCGCCTGCATGACGTGAACGGCGCGTTCGGCGGCAACCGCTTTGTGGATATCCCCAATATTTTCCGCGATTTTGATGCGGACGAGACCGACCCGGCAAACTACGATTTTGTGTTCACCGATCAGTTGATCGCGGCGATGTACGATTACGGCATCAAGCCCATTTACCGTCTGGGCGTGACGATCGAAAATCAGGCCATTTTCCGCGCGCTGCGCATTGATCCGCCCAAGGATTTCCACAAATGGGCGCGCATCTGCGAGCATATCATCCGCCACTACAACGAAGGCTGGGCGGACGGCTATCATTACGGTATTGAATACTGGGAGATCTGGAACGAGCCGGAAAACGGCCAAACACCCGAAATGAACCAGATGTGGACGGGCACGCCCGAGCAGTATTACGAACTGTACGATGTGACGAGCAAGCACCTGAAAAAGTGCTTCGGCGACAGCATCAAGGTGGGCGGCTATGCCAGCTGCGGCTTCGGCGGCATTTATTACGATCCCGAAAAGTACGGCGTGGATGTGCCCAAGCGCGAGCCTGATAAAAATATCGAAAAAGATACTTTCCGTGTGGAATTCTTCCACGGCTTCATGAAGTACATCCGCGAGCACGGCTCGCCCATCGACTTTTTCTCCTACCACAGCTATTATAATGTAGAAAAAACGCTTGTGACCGATGCGTATCTGCACAGCTGGCTGGAGAAATACGGCTACGCCGGCCTTGAAACGCACCTGAACGAGTGGAATAATGTGCACGATGGGAAGCTGCACGGCACATCCTATGCCGCGGCGGCCACGGCGGCGATGATGATCGCTGTGCAGCAGCGCGGCAGCACGTACATGCTGTGCTATTACGACACGCGCTTGCAGGCCTCCACTTACGGCGGCTTCTTCGCGCCGCTGACGTTCGAGCCCGTCAGCACGTATTATACCTTCGTGGCGTTTGGCAAGCTCTATGCCCTTGGCATGCAGACGGAGACGGTGATCGAAGGCGAAAACGAGGGTGTTTACGCGCTGGCGGCGACGAATGGCGAGAAAAACGCGCTGATGATCGTCAACCAGACGGGCGAAATGCAGGAATTGCAGCTGGAAGGCGTGGATCTTACAAACGCGCAGGTGCACAAGATCGACGGCAACCACCGTTTGTCCATGGCCTTTGAGACGGATACGATCGCCAACGACACCGTACTGCTGATCGAGTGGTAAAAGGAGAAAACAGTCATGACATTTACTGCAGGCGGCTCCGGGTACATTCAGAAACTGGTGGATGACGCCGTTTTGAGCGGCGCGCGCACGGCGACGGTTACCGGCGATTGGGAAATTGACACGGCGGTGCGTCTGCCCAGTCGCTTCACGCTCATTCTCAGCGATTGCCACCTGCGATTGAAGGACGGCACGTACACCAATATTTTTGTCAATGCGCATCATGAAACGCCGGAGGGCAACACCATCGCCGGCACGGATTACGATATTTCCATTATCGGCTGCGGCCGTGCTATCCTCGACGGCGGCGAGCCCAACGGCCTGCACGAAAAAGTGCCGCTGGAGGAGCGCAAGGCCCCGCTGTACAAAAATAATCTGGTCCTCTTCACCAATGTGAACGGTTTCAAAGTGGAGGACATTCATTGCCGCAATCAGCGCTGGTGGGCGCTCAATTTCATCTATTGCGTGAACGGCACGCTGCGCAATATCGATTTTTGCGCCAACGATGCGGCGGTGGACGAAAACGGGCAGCTGTATCGCGGCCTCAAGCGTGACAAATACAAAGAGGTGCTGGTCAAAAATGCGGATGGCATTGATCTCAGGCAGGGCTGCAGTCATGTGGTGATCGAAAATATTACCGGCTTTACCGAGGATGATACCGTAGCGCTCACGGCGCTGGACGGGCGCACAGAGCAAGCCTTCCGCGTGGAGGGCATGGACAGCGCCATCAGCCACGTGAAAATCCGCAATGTGCGCGCATCGTCCTTCTGCTCGCTGGTGCGGCTGCTCAATCAGGGCGAAATCAAGCTGCACGACATTGAAATTGACGGCGTTACGGACGAATGCTGCAAGTCGCCGCATCTGGATCACGGCATATATGCCGTGCGCGTGGGCGACAAGCACATGTACGGCGACCGCCACTCCACGAAGGAGGAAACCTACAATATCACCCTGCGCAACATTTACGGCGAGGGTGAGTATGCCGTGGCGCTGGCGGGTGAGATCGGCAACCTCACGATGGAAAACATCACCTGCGGCAAGGAAACAGGACTGCTGCTTGACTGGCGCAACATGTGAAATTCCATTTATTGACAAGATCTGCGTGATTGCTTATAATGGATACAACGCGGATCGATTACAGAAATGAGGAATTGAAAATGAAAAAGACCGTAGACCGTATAATTGCGCTGATAGCGCTGGTAACGCTGCTGTTTACCGCTGTTTTTACGGCTTCTGCTGAAGGCGCTTCGAAGATTCAGGCGGCGATTTCTGCGGCCAATGCCCTGTCGGCGCACATGGCCGCTTTGCCGGATGGCACGCTTGTCGCGCTCAGCGGCTCTGCGGAGTACATTGATTTTTTCCGTACCCTTGGCAAGATCAAGCGGATTGAGTATCTGCAGGGCGATAAGCCTGCGGTGCTGACTGAGGGCGGCGATCTGTACGTCGGCGATCGGCTGGTTGCGCAGAATATTGCGGATATGGCCTATCCGGCGACAAGCTCTTCCGGCTCCGCCATGTTTATTGATCGCAACAACGCCTTTGCTGAATTCAGATACAGCTCCAGCGATCTTGCCATCTGGCCCAGACAGGATGCGAATTGGGCCAAGTTTGTGCGTATGGATACCGAAGAATTTGAAAAAATTTATTTTGCGGGCACGCCTTCCAACCTGATCTGCGATGATATGACTTTCTGGGTGCTGGATGAAAACGGCTATCCCTATTGCGACTACGCCAGGCAGGGCGAGCTTGTGCGCGATGGCATGACGCTTTCTCAATACATGAACGATTATGAGAACGTGATGGAGAAATTCATGACGCTGGAATTGCACACCTGGAGCGATCTTGAGATATTCGCCTTTGCCAGCGAATATGACAGAGAGTTGGGCGTTAATTTCTATTCCTATGCCGGCGTCAAGGGCGACGGCACGGTGGTTGCCTGCGGCAAGCTGGCGGAAGAAATCCTCACCTGGGGCCCGCTTTCCTATGTGGATGGCAAAATGGGCTGCATGCTGGGCGTAACCCAGGATGGCGAAATTCGCCTGGCCGGCCGCTATGCGCAGCCGTGGGTGCTGGAGGAACTGCAGTCGTGGAAAAATATCGTCTCGGCGAAGATCATCTCCTGCCTGAACACGAGCGATGATATCGGCATCGTGGCCATTGACGAAAGCGGCGTCATCTACCGTCTGTTCAGCGAAAGCGGCACGACCTATGACGGCAGAACGAGCTGGGAAATCGGCACCGTGACCTATTCTCCCGAAAATGGTTATCAGGGTGTTGCGGAATCAAGAGATAATCTGCGGGAGCTTGGTTTGATTATCTGATGCATATTTTTGAAGCGCTTGCTTTG
>JAZQXQ010000184.1:0-4655 GCA_045632965.1 Clostridia bacterium | reverse complement strand
GTTAAAACGCAAGAGGCTGACGCCGGTGGTGCGTGCACGTTCAAAACAGGCGGCGAGGCCGCCTTCTTCCGCTGCGAGCGAGGAAAGATAAGTGGGATCCAGATATAAAATGATACGCTCGTAGGGCGATTGCGGGAGGGCGTGCATGCGGTGCAATTGGCCGTGGGCGATGGTCAGCATATCGCCTGGTCGCAGGTCGTAGGTTTCGCTTTCGACGGTATAGCGGACGGCGCCCGATATGAAAAAGATCAGCTTGTCAAAGGTGTGATAATGCCAGTCTACCTTTAATTCCTGCTGTTCGCGGGTGTGGAACAGGCGGAAGCGCTCGTGCAGATAGCCGCGTTCGCTGCCGGTAACGTGCATGGAAACCCTCCTTTTATAGGTTGTTTTTGCGGTACTGACCGGGCGTTTGACGATGCGTCTGGCGGAAAGCAAGGCCGAATTGCGCGCCGGTCTGCAATCCGATCAGCCGGGCGATTTCTTCCAGAGAAAGCGTTGTTTCACGAAGCAATCGTCTGGCATGGCGCATGCGGATGTCCAGCAGCATATCCTTGGGGGAGCAGCCGCATTCCGTCATCATCAATCGGTAAAGATGCGAGCGGCTCAGACCGACAAAATCAGCCGTTTCCTGAATGGAAACAGAGCGGTCAAAATTGCCTTCGAGGTACCATTTTGCCTTTTCGCAGTAGCTTTGTGCGGGGGTTATGCTGCTTAAAGGGTCCTGTGCGGGGGCAATATGCGACAGAAAACGCAGCAAATTGCCTGCGGCAGCCAGTTGGTTGAGGCGCAGCTCGCGGGCGTCGGTGCGCATATCGCTGAGAATCTGCCAGATGGTAAGGGGATTTTCTACGGAAAACAGGCGGTGATTTTCATCAAGACCGGCAGCATGGGTGAGATATTCCGCCTTATCGCCGCGATAGCCCACCCAGGCATAATGCCAGGGCGTATCGGCGTCGGCTTCGTAGCGGGTGGTTTCGCCGGGAACAATCAGGAATCCCTGCCCTGGGCCGACAGAAAAAACGGCGTTTTCATACTGCACCGTGCCGCTGCCCGAAAGGATAAAATGGATGAGAAAATACCCGCGCTGCGCAGGACCGTAGGCGTGGCGCGGCTCGCATTTTTCTTCCCCGATATTGACGATGAAAAGCTCGTTTTTTTCCTGATCTGTGCTGCCGTGAAAATGCGTCGACAAATAATCACCTCAGATAAAGATGCAACATTTTGAATGTATCATACAACAAAGGAGGGCTTTCGTCAACGGGCAATTTGTTGTATAATCATGATAATAAAATACGAAGGGAGTTCTTTTCATGCCAAAGATTACTTTCATGGGCGCCGGCTCCTCTGTGTTTGCAAAAAACGTGCTGGGTGACAGCATGATGACGCCGTCGCTGCAGGACAGCGTGATTGCCCTTTACGATATTGATCCGGTGCGTCTGGATGACAGTTACCGCATGCTCACGGCTATCAAAAACAACGTGGGCAGTCCCTGCGTGATTGAAAAATACTGCGGCGTTGAAAACCGCAAGGACGCCCTGCGCGGCGCCGATTATGTGGTGGACGCCATTCAGGTGGGCCTGTATGAGCCCTGCACGGTGACGGACTTTGAGGTGCCGAAAAAGTATGGCCTGCGCCAGACGATTGCCGATACTTTGGGCATCGGCGGCATCTTCCGCGCGCTGCGTACGATTCCTGTATTGGAAGACTTCGCCCGTGATATGGAGGAAGTGTGCCCCTACGCCTGGTTCCTCAATTATACCAATCCCATGGCCATGCTGGCGGGCTATATGCAGCGCTATACCAATGTAAAAACGGTGGGCCTGTGCCACAGCGTGCAGGTGTGCGTGCCCAAGCTGCTCGAAGGCCTTGGCATGGAATATGACGATACCATTCAGTGGAAGATCGCGGGCATCAATCATCAGGCCTGGCTGCTGGAAGTGAAGGATAAGAACGGCCTTGATCTCTATCCCGAAATCAAGCGCCGCGCACTGGCGAGAACGGAAAAACATAACGACATGGTGCGCTATGAGATCATGAAGCGCTTTGGCTATTATGTGACGGAATCCAGCGAGCACAATGCCGAGTACATGCCCTATTTCATCAAGGATAAGTATCCCGAGCTGATCGAGCGGTTTAATATTCCGCTGGATGAATATCCCCGCCGCTGTATCCGCCATATTGAGAAATGGGCGCAGCAGCGCGAGGAGCTGACGCTCAATCCCACGCTCACGCACGAGCGCAGCAAGGAATATGCCAGCCGCATCATGGATGCGATGGAAACCAATATTCCTTACAAAATCGGCGGCAATGTGATCAATACCGGCCTGATTACCAACCTGCCGCGCAACTGCTGCGTTGAAGTGCCCTGTATTGTGGATAAGAGCGGCGTGACGCCCACCTTTGTCGGCGATCTGCCCGAGCAGTGCGCGGCCATGAACCGCACCAACATTAACGTGCAGCTGCTCACCATCGAAGCGGCAAAGACACTGAAGAAGGATTATATCTATCAGGCTGCGCTGATGGATCCGCATCTGCAGAGCGAACTGTCCATTGACGATATCGTAGCACTGTGTGATGATCTGATCGTGGCGCACGACGGCTGGCTGCCGAAATATCGCTGATAAAAACAAAAAATCCCCCGATTGGGGGATTTTTTATATTAAGTGGAAGCGATGAGCGCGTGGATGTCGGCTTCGTCTGTGGAGAATGTTGTGGCAATGCGGATGATTTTCTGATCCTTGAACCAGTATTTGAGATCGTATTTTTCGTTGATTTTTGCCAGCAGATCCTCTTCCATTACGCAAAATACCATGTTGCTTTCCACTGGATAGCAGATTTCTATACCTTTTTCCTGCAGCTTATCAGCCAGCAGCTTTGCTGATTTGTTGGCGTGAGAGAAATTGCGGATCCAGCGGTCATCCCGGAACAGCGCAAGCATCTGCGCGCCCAGGAATTTTGATTTGTCAAAGTGCTGCATGGATTGCTTAAGAATGTAATCGCCGGCTTTTAGCGTGGCTGCGTTTGTAAAGACCACGGCCTCGCCGAACATCGCGCCGGCTTTTGTGCCGCCTACCGTAAAGGCGTCCACGCCCGTTTCGTTCAGCATTTCGCGGATACTCACATTCAGTGCGGCGAGGGCGGCGCCGAGCCGCGCGCCGTCGATGAAAAGATACATATTCCTGCCGTGAGCATATTCACAAAGTGCACGGATTTCGTCGACGGTGTAAAGCGTGCCAAGCTCTGTAGGCTGCGTGATGGCGATCACCTCGGGGATGTATTGCCCTTCCAGGGTTGCGAGGAAAGCATCAATCATACCGGGGGTGAGCTTTGCGTCAAGCGTGGGGATTGGCAGGATTTTGCTGCCCAGATTATACTCAACAGCGCCGCATTCGTGGGTGTTGATATGGGCGTGATCGGCGCAGACCACCGCGCCAAAGCGATTAAGCAGCGCTTTTAAGGCGATAACATTGGCTGCTGTTCCGTTGATGGTGTACATAACGGAAATTTCCTGATCAAAAAAGGATTGCAGATAGGCGGTTGCTCCGGTGGTATAGCGGTCGTTGCCGACTTTTCCGTCTACTTCTTCCTCGTTGATGCGCGTGATTTCGGCCAACACGAAGGGATCGATATTATCCCACACTTCGCCGCGGAATGCTGTGCTTGCCATGGATTGCACCTCACTTTTTATCGCTTGAATTTGCGCGCGGATCGGGGATGCCAAGGCTATACATGATTTTGAGATACCACTTGGGGCGCTGTCTGCCTGTATCTTGAAAGCCTAACAGATAGTCAATCAGGCGCAGGGGCTCCAACCGGATGGAATCGGGCGCGAGTTTGTAGGGGATATGCGCGCTGCGGGTATGGGCGCGCATGCCGGAAGACCGGCGGCAGATGATGCGTGCGCGCAGGGCGTGATAGTGCGAAGTGACGATAAGTACGTGCGGGTTTTCTTTGTCGAGCACTTTGCGGGCATTGCGCATGTTTTCCACGGTGATTTGCGATGTGTCTTCCTTGCGGATGGCGCTTTGAGGAACGCCGAGAGCGAGCAGCATATCCTGCATGACGGCGGCCTCGGTGACGGGGGTGCCCGGCGTTTGTCCGCCGCAGGGGATAATCAGGGGAGACAGCTCCTGTTTGTAGCATTGCGCGGCTTTTTGCACGCGCAGGGTTAGCTCCTCCTTGGGTGAGCCGTCCGCGTTGAGCTTAAGCCCGAGGAGTAATATGGCGTCGTAGCTTTTTTTCATGGAAAACACCTCGGGGTTATTATAGCGGCGGGCAGAAAAATAAGCAAGAGAAATTGGTGAAATCGGTACTTTTCATCATACATGAATTGTGTTATACTGATAGCGATTTAATGGAAACGTACGCAAAGTAAACATATTGATATTACAGGAGGTATGCAACAAAATGAATAAGCAAAATCGTCAGTATGATGTATGCGTCATCGGTGCGGGCCCGGGCGGTATTTCGGCAGCGCTGGCGGCTGCGCGCAACGGCGCCAAGGTGCTGCTGGTGGAGCGGAACGGCTACGTGGGCGGTAACCTGGTGATCGGTCTTCCGCTGCTGGGCTATTTGGATAAGGACGGCAACACTGTGACTGCCGGTATCGCACAGGAGCTTGTGGACGCGCTGGTGGAGCGCAATGCGACTTTCGG
>JAZQXQ010000183.1:0-3967 GCA_045632965.1 Clostridia bacterium | reverse complement strand
ATAACGCGCGTCGCGTCGCGCTACACCTCATCCGGCTCGTTGCACTCGCCACCTTCCCCTCGAGGGGAAGGCAAGCATCAACGCGACCTAACAAGATTTGGTTTGCGAAAGGCTTCCCCTTGAGGGGAAGCTGTCATCCGCAGGATGACTGATGAGGTGTAGCCGGCCGCAGCCGGCGTTACCTTGATAACCCGCTTGTCCACGTGGGACGGTCATGGCGAGTACACAACATAATCGGCACAGGGAGCGGGCACTGCCCGCTGAGGTGTAGCCGACCGCAGTCGGCGTTATATTACCCTCCGACTCTGAATGCTTCAATCACATCCGCGCGCTTCTGAATGCGGCGCAGCACGGCGTCCAATTGCTCACGGCTTTCCACCTGTACCACCATGGTGATGGTGCAGGTTTTGTTTTTGTTCACCTTGCCGCTGATGGCGGAGATGGGCGCGCCGGTGTCCTGCACATAATTGGTCAGTTCGCCCAGAAGATTATCATGGTCATAGGCCATGACCTGCAGCGTGGTATTGAAGCGGCCGGCGTTTTCCATCGCCCAGGATACGCCCACCTGACGCTCGGGCTCGGTGTAGAGCGAATTGATGCAGTCGGCCTTGTGGATGGTCACGCCGCGGCCGCGGGTGATGTAGCCCACGATGTCGTCGCCCGGCACGGGATTGCAGCAGCGGGCGAAGCGCACCAGCATGCCGGCGCCGCCCTCCACATAAATGCCCTGCGTGGGCTTGCCCTGATGGCGTACTTCCTGCGGGGTGGGGAGCGAGGGCTCCTTGGGCGTGATGATTTCGTCGGCCTTGCGCTGCTCCTCAATCAGGCGGGAGATAACGTAAGTGGAGGCGATCATGCCGCTGCCGATGGCGCCCTGCAGATCCTCGATATCATTGAAGGCGTATTTTTCAAGCAGCGGAGAGAGCAGATCGGGCTTGGTCAACTGGCCCAATTGCACGCCGCGGCGCTTGGCCTCGTGCTCAAGCATATCGCGGCCCTTCTGCACGTTTTCGCCGCGCAGCTCGCGCTTGAAATACTGGCGGATCTTGGCGCGTGCACCCTGGGTTTTGACAATTTTGAGCCAGTCAAGGCTGGGGCCTTTGGAGTTGGCGGAGGTCATGACCTCCACGCGGTCGCCCGTCTGCAGCTGCGTATCAAGGGGCACAATGCGGCCGTTGATCTTGGCGCCCGTGCAGGAGTTGCCCACGGCGGAGTGCACGCGGTAGGCAAAATCCAGCGGCGTTGCGCCGCGCGGCAGGTCGATGATATCGCCTTTGGGGGTGAAGATAAATACCTGCTCGCTGAACAGATCTGTCTTCAAGCCGTCGATAAATTCATGGCTGTCGCGGGTTTCGTTCTGCCAGTCAAGAATTTGACGCAGCCAGTACAGCTTTTTGTCAAAGCCGGAGTCGCCGCCGCCCTCTTTATAGCGCCAGTGCGCCGCGATGCCGTATTCGGCGATGTGGTGCATCTCGCGCGTGCGGATCTGGATTTCAAAGGGAAAGGGCACGCGGCGGCCGCCGATCACCGTGGTGTGCAGCGATTGATACATGTTGTTTTTGGGGACGGAAATATAATCCTTGAAGCGGCCGGGCACCTGTGTCCACAAGGTGTGGCATACGCCCAGCACGCTGTAGCAATCGGGGATGGTATCGACGATCACGCGGATGGCGATCAGATCGTAAATCTGGTCAAAGGGCTTGTTCTGGATGACCATTTTGCGGTAAATGCTGTACAGATGCTTGGGACGGCCCACGACTTCAAATTTCATGCCCGTGGAGCTAAGCTTCTGCGACAGTTCGTCAATGACCAGTTTGATATTGTCTTCGCGCTCGGCGCGCCTGATGCCCACCTTGCGCGCCACGTCCTGATAGCCTTCGGGATCGATATAGCGCAGGGAGAGGTCTTCAAGCTCCGCCTTGATTTTATACACGCCCAGACGGTGCGCCAGCGGCGCGTAAATATCCAGCGTTTCGCGGGCGATGGCCACCTGACGGTCGGGGGCCTTGAATTTAAGCGTGCGCATATTGTGCAGCCGGTCGGCCAGTTTGATCAGCACCACGCGGATATCGCGGCCCATGGCCAATATCATTTTGCGCAGCGTTTCGGCCTGATGCTCCTCGCGGTCGGTAAAGTCGAGCTTGTCAAGCTTTGTGACGCCGTCAACCAATCGCGCGACTTCCTCGCCGAACATCTCTGTCACGGTGTCAAGCGTCACGCCCTCGCAGTCCTCCACCACATCGTGCAAAAGACCTGCGGTGATGGTGGGCGCGTCAATGCCGATCTCGGTGAGGATGCTGGCCACATATACGGGGTGCACAAAATAGGGCTCGCCGCTGAGCCTTGTTTGTCCGGCGTGTTTTTCCTCGGCAAAGGCGTAGGCGCGCGAAACCAGATCAGTATCGGCATTGGGATGATAATGCGTGAGGCGCTCGAGCATCTGCGGGAGCTCCATGCATACGTAGATAGTGCCCATCAGGCGTCTCCTTCCTGGCGGATCAATTGGTACAAGGGGTCGTCTTCGGGGGATTTTTTCTGCATCGGCAATAGCTGGGGCATGGGATGAAGAGAGATAAGCTCCATGCCGGCAAGGATGTGCGCGATGGCCGCATTCTTGGGGACGGACAGATCTATCATCTGCCCGCTGCGCAGCGCGCGGTAGGCGTGTCTCAGCTCGTCCACCGTGCAGCGGAGCAGGCTGAAGCAATGTTTGATCGCTTCGGTCTGCCCGGCGGCATAGATTTTCGCATCCGGATAGAGCTCCTGGATGCGCGTATACTCCTGCGGGCAGATCAGCCCGTCGCACAGTACCACACGCTTGTAGGGGCCGCGGTAAGCAGCCTTTTCGCACAGCCACACGGCGTTGTACGCGCGGGGCTCTATGCCGTCAGCTTTCACTGCATCATACTGCGGATAGAGGCGGCACATGCGGTTGGCGGTGTCGGACGTGCGGCACAAAAGCAGCGTGCCCTGCGTTTCCTCCTGCCCTGCGCCCTCGCTGAAGGGCAGAATATCGGCGGGGGAATAACTATTATCTATTCGACAAAGAGCGCTCAATTCCTGCAAAAGTGCGTGGGATTCCTGATCTTTGCCCAGCGTAAAGTGTGTTTGGCTGCGGCCGACGGCTTCCACGCGGCATTCGGCGCTGACCTTGCCGCGGAAGGAATTGACCACCGGCGTGACGGCCAGATCGCTCTGCCCGTGAATAACGCCGGCGCGCGCGCCCATGTGGAAGGCGATGGCGTCGCGCTGCGTCCCCTCCTGCGACAAAAGCAGTTTCAGGTGGCTCATATCCGCGCCCACTGCACGGGCGGCGAGGACCTCGGCGTCACGCAGCAGATACACCGGCGCGGGGTTTTGCATGCCGAAGGGCTCCAGTGCCTCAAGACTTTCGATAAAGGGCACAGTGATATCTTTCAGTGTCAGCTCCCCGTCATACACCGTTTCGGGCATGGGCACGCGCGCGCCAAGCTGCTTGCGGACGGCTTCGCTGAGTCTTTCGCGGAAAGCGGGGATATTTTTTTCTTCGATGGTCAGGCCGGCAGCCTGCTTGTGGCCGCCGAAGCGCACGAACAGATCGCTGCATTCATGCAGCGCCTGATACAGATCCACGCCCGAGGCGCTGCGGGCGCTGCCGACGCATACGCTGCCGTCGCGGGAAAGGGCGACGCTGGGATAGCCGTAGCGCTCGGCCAGTCGGCCGGCGGCAAGGCCCACCACGCCGCTTTCCCAGTTTTCACCCTCGACGATGATGGCACGCTCATCGCACAGGTTCATGCGCTGCACCTGTTCGTCCGCCATTTCAAAAATGCGCTGCTCCACATTCTTGCGCTGGGCGTTGAGCTTGTCCGCCGTATTGGCAAGGGCTTCCGCCTTGAAAGCGTCCTTGGCCAATACCAGCTCCAGCGCGATCAGGGCGCTGTCCATGCGGCCGCAGGCATTGATGCGCGGCGCCAGCTGGAAGGCG
>JAZQXQ010000182.1:0-3558 GCA_045632965.1 Clostridia bacterium | reverse complement strand
CCTGTGCGGCGGCCGGCCGTCAGGTACGTGCGTGCCGCGTGTGCGGTGACGTGCTGGAGGAGCAGGTGCTGCCCATGCTGAGCCATCAGTACGGCGAATGGACGGTTGTCAAGGAGCCGACCAGCTCAGAGGAAGGATTGCAGCAGCAGGTTTGCCAGATCTGCGGCGATACGCAGAGCCAGACGATTGAAAAGAAGGGCATCTTCGGCGGTCTGTTTGGCAAATAATCACTTAAATAAAAGGCGAAGGCTTGATAAGCCTTCGCTTTTTTGTGCGTTTTGGGCGCATCGGGCGCAATCGCATATAGTAAATAAACGCGAAATGTGTTATAATATCAGTTGGAGGCTTGATGCAAGTGATCGATAGTCCTTTTGACGCGTCGTTAGGCGCTCCCAGGCCCGACAGCCGCGGCGCCTGTGTGCGGGTGGATTTGTCCGCCATTGCCCACAACGTCCGGACGCTGAAAGAAATGCTGTGCGGCGTGCGCATGATGGCGGTGGTCAAGGCCAATGCCTACGGCCACGGTCTTTTGCCCGTTGCGCGCACGGCGGCAGCTTGCGGCGCGGATTTCCTGGGCGTGGCGCTGCCGGAAGAGGGCGCGGCCATTCGGCGCGGGGGCGTCAATATTCCCTGCCTGGTGCTGGGCAATATCAGCGAAGACGGCGCGCGGCTTTCTGCGCGGCACGGCCTTGTGCAGACGATCTGCGATGCGGCGGGCGTGGAAATTATGCAGCGCGTGTGTGAGGAAGAAAACTTGCGCGCGCAGGTGCATCTTAAAATCGATACCGGCATGAGCCGCATCGGCGCACGGACGCAGGAAGAAGTCAAACGCGTTTTGCAGGCGCTGGAAAAGGCGAATCGCGTGCAGCTGACCGGCGCATTTACGCACTTTGCCGACGCCGGCAATGAAGAAAGCGTGCGCAGGCAGCTTGAGCGCTTTGAAATGCTTGCAAAGACATTGCCGCAGGGCATTTTGCGGCATGCTGCGGCCAGCGAGGCGGCCATTCGCTATCCGTGGGCGCGGCTTGACATGGTGCGCATGGGCATTGCGCTGTACGGCTGCGAGGGCGAACAAGTGCGCGGGGCGATGCGCTGGCAGACGCGTGTGGCTTATGTAAAGGAGATTCAGGCGGGCGATCGCGTCAGCTACGGCGGCGATTTCCGCGCGGATAAACCCCTGCGCGTGGCGACGATTGCCGTTGGCTATGGCGACGGTTATCTGCGTGCCTTCTCCGGCAGGGCGCAGGTGCTGCTTCACGGCGTGCGCTGCAATGTGCTGGGCCGCGTGTGCATGGACCAGACGATGGTGGATGTGACGCAGGTGCCGGGTGTACAGGCGGGCGACGAAGCTGTGCTGCTGGGAAGCCAGGGCGATGATTGTATTACCGCGCACGAAATGGCTGAGTGGGCAGGCACGATTTGCTACGAGGCGCTGCTGCTGCACGCGGGGCGCGTGCCTGTGATGATAGAAAACGAAAATTGAAACGGAAGGGTAACTCCATGCAGAAAAACACGAGCAAAAAGAAAAAAGGTATGAAGCCGGTTTATGTGCCGCATCTGCGCGGCGAAGTTGTCAGCCGTGAGGCCGGCATTCGCAGCCTGAAGGTGCTGGGCTTTATCGTGATGTTTATCTTTATCTATACCATGCTGGGCGGCGCGCTGTCTTTTGACAATGTGCTTTTGCGCGTGCTTTGCAATGTGGCGCTGCTGGCGGCCGGCGGCATGGTATTTTACGGCGAGGGCGCGGGTCACGGTGAAACGGACGTGGGCCTTGGCGAAATTGCGCAAAAGCGCCTGGATGAAGGCAGAAAAGTGCATGAAAGCGATAAAAAGCTGTGCTATCATCCGTTCAAGGGCCTCTATGTGGCGGCGGTGGGCGTGCTGCCTTTCTTCCTGATCTGTCTGGTGTTCTCCTTTATCGCCAAGAAGCAGGGCTTCTCGCTGGGCGTGCTGCCCTCCTGGGTGTCCACCTATGAAAGCCAGAGCGAAGTGTCGCAGGCGCTGGCCTATTATCATGAAGTCAATCCCATGACGCTGGAGGCCATTTTGCGCATTCTGGTGCGTCTGATCAACTTCCCCTATGTGACGATGCTGGGCATTGACAGCTATGAAATGATGTACCTGGTGGATAAATTGTCGCCCCTGCTTTGCCTTACGCTGCCGGCGTGCTATGTCATCGGCTACTCCCGCGGTCCGCACCTGCGTGCGCTGGTGCACGGCAATATCCGCCTGAACCGCCGCAAGCACAACAAGCGCGAGCAGCGTGCCCGTCAGGAACGCCGTCAGCAGATGGCGAAGAAAAACGAAAAGAAGGAACTGATCTGATCCATGCGCATCATTGCAGGTTCCATGCGTTCGCGCACGATCGTGGCGCCCAAGGGCAATGATACCCGGCCCACGCTCGACCGTACGCGCGAATCGCTGTTTAATATCATTGCCGGCAATTGCCCGGAGGCGAAGGTGCTGGATTTGTACGGCGGCAGCGGCGCGCTGGCGCTGGAGAGCATCAGCCGCGGGGCGCAAAGCGCTGTGGTGTGCGATTGCTCAAAGGAGGCCGCCAAGGCTATCCGGCAGAATATCGAAACGCTGAAAGTGGGGGAGCAGGTGCGGTTCCTGTTTATGCAGGATCTGCAGGCAGTGCAATTGCTTGGCCGCGAAAAGGCGCGGTTTGATCTGGTGTTCCTCGATCCGCCGTACCGCATCAGCACCGATCCCGCCTGCAAGGCCATGGCGGATGCGGGCATTCTCGACGAGGACGCGCTGGTGATCATCGAGCATGATGTGCGCGTGACGCCTTCTCCCGATGCGCGGTATGAACTGATTGACAAACGGCAGTATCGCGATACTGTGATCTCTTTTTACCATTTCAATGACAAGAATACGGAGGAAGAGCATGGCGGGACTGTGGGTATTTCCGGGCAGCTTTGACCCGGCGACGCGCGGACATGAGGATCTGATCCGCCGCGCGGCCAAACTGTGCGATCAACTGGTGGTCGCGGTGCTGATCAATCCTGACAAGCAGGGCTTTTTGCCGCAGAAAAAGCGTGTGGAGCTGCTCAAACGCGTGTGCGCGGACATTCCCAATGCCACGGTGGAGGCGTTCAACGGCCTGCTGGTGGACTTTGTGCGCATGAAGCAGGCGGACGCTGTGGTTCGCGGCGTCAGGTCTTCTGCCGAAATGGAAACGGAATTACCGTGGGCTTCCTTTAATAAACTGTTGTATCCGGAGTTTGAGGTGGTGTATCTGCCGTCAAGCCCCGAATTGCGCGACGTGAGCAGCTCCATGGTGCGCCAGCTGGCGGCCTTTGGCGGCGACGTAGCGCCCTTCGTGCCCGAATGCAACGCGGAACTGATCAAAAATTATCTCGCAAGGAGAGGTTAACTATATGGCAGAATTGAAAGTATTTTCGGCGATCAGCAGCATCAATGCGCTTTTGCGCGAGGGCCGCGGCGTGCCGCTCAGCGGTCTGGTGATGGTCAATAAGCAGCGCATGGAGCAGCTGCTGGACGATCTTGAGAACGCGCTGGATCCCGATCTGGACCGTGCGGAAAAGCTGC
>JAZQXQ010000181.1:0-2218 GCA_045632965.1 Clostridia bacterium | reverse complement strand
CTGAAGCTCGGATGCGAAAGCAAGCTTTCCCACCGATCTCAGGCCCCTTTTTCAGTTTGCTAAAGCAAACCCGGATGGCGTTGCCATCCGGACTGCCGCTTTGGTATGTTGTGCGTCCGGCGTGCGCTCCCCCGCGGGCATCTTCCCGCAGCAGGCCGATTGCGCAGCAATCGAACGCGCGAAGCGCGTAGAAAAAGAGGCGTAAGCCGAGGGGCGAGCTTGCTCGCACATTCGGTCTTTCGCCTCTTTTTCGTATAGCCTGTGTCAAACTTTTACGCACACAGGATTGGTTTTCGGGAGAGCTCGAGAGGGGCTTTTACTTTAAAAGCCGCCTCTCGGACGTCTTCTCACTTCTTTTTCCCCACCAGCAATTCCATATCAATCGTAATCTCCCGCACCCCGCTCAGATCCAGCGCCTCCACATCCACGCGCTGCAGCATGGGCGTCATGCGCGCAAAAGCGCGCGCCTCCTCGGGCGTTACGGGCAGCGTGTAGGTCACGCGGTCATGCTGCACCTGCTGCATGTGAAGGGCAAAATAATCCTTCACGCGACCGCTTTCGTAGGGCGCAGACTTTATCTGCTCCTGCGCCAGGGTGCGCAATTCCTTCAAATACTCCGCGCCCGGGATCGCCTTGAGCACACGCCCGTTCTTTTTGAGCACGCGGGTAAACTCGCTGTAATCGGCGGGCGTGAGCACATCCAGCACACAGTCGACGCTGTGATCGGGCAAGGGAATGCGCTTTAGGTCCGCCACGATAAAGGTCACATCCTCATAGCGCTGCGCACCCAGCTGCACCGCCTCGCGGGAAATATCAAAGGCCACCTTGACGCAATCCTTATCCTTTAAAAGCGTACCCGCATAATAGCCCTCGCCGCAGCCGGCATCCAGCAAATACGGACAATCCGACTTCGTGTGTTTGATTATCAGCTCTTCCATCTTTTGCAAAAGCGGCGCATAGAAGCCGTGATCAAACACAAACCGGCGGTTGCGGAAAAGCTCCAGCGGATAAAACGCGCCCTTGCCGGGCAGAAGATTCACATACCCCTGGCGCGCAATGTCAAACGTATGCCCCTGCACGCAATGCAGCGATGCATCATCCGCCAATAAGCGCTTGCCGCACACCGGACACAAAAGCTTTGCGCTGTTCAGTTTTTCCTCACGCGTCATGCCAGTGTCGCTCCTTTCATCCGTCCCAGCCGTCTCCAGCGTCTTTCAAGATAGAAATACCTTGCGCAGTTGAGCACGCCCGCGCCTATCCACGCCGCGCAGGGCGCCAGGCACGCGCCGGTGTAGCCGATGATCCCCGGCAGCACCATGCACACGCCCACGCGCGCAATCAGTTCCACCACGCCGCCCGTCATGGGCACAGTCTTTTCGCCAAGCCCCTGCAGCATGTTGCGGAAAATATGAATCATCAGCAGAAATACATAAAATGCAGACGTAATCCACAAATACTCCATGGCATAAGCGCGCACCTGCTCTGTCATTTCTCCGGCAAAGAACAGGCTCATCAAGCTTTCGCCAAGGTCAATGTTAATGAACGCCGCCAGCGCGGAATACACAGCGCCCAGCAGCAGCGCGCAGCGGCTGCCCCGGCCGATACGCCAGAAATCCCGCGCGCCGAGGTTCTGCCCGGCATACGTCGCCATGGCCGCGCCCAGCGCAATGCCCGGCTGCATGGACAAGCTTTCCACCTTGCAAGCCACGGCATACGCCGTCGCGCCCACCGTACCGAACAGGTTGAAGGAGCTTTGCAGCATCATCGAGCCGATCGCAGTGACGGAAAACTGCAGCCCCATCGGCACGCCGATGGCCGCATGCTCTTTGAGCATCTGCCCCGTCACCTGCCCCTTTACGCTGCCCGTGTGCAGATACTCGCTGTGCCTGAGCCCGTACAGCAGACACGCCGATGCGGAAACCGTCTGCGAGATCACCGTCGCCAGCGCCGCGCCCTCCACACCCATGCGGAACACTACGATCAAGACAATATCCAGCGCCACGTTGAGCAAAGCAGAAATGATCAGGAAAATCAGCGGCGTGCGGCTGTCGCCCAGCGCGCGCATCATGGAAGCCGTTAAATTATAGAAAACAGCCGAAAACATGCCGCCGCAGATCACCTGAATGTAAAGCACCGCATCCTCCAGCAGATCTGCGGGGGTTTGCATCAGTTTGAGCAGCGGTCTGAGCAGCGGCACGGACAGCGCCGTCATAAAAAC
>JAZQXQ010000180.1:0-4888 GCA_045632965.1 Clostridia bacterium | reverse complement strand
GGCATTTTCCATATCGGGATGTAGCGTGGCAAAGACAAAGAGCTTTCCAGCGTGCGCGGTGACCTCGTTATAGATAAAATCATTGATCACCGTCACCTGATGTGCGCTCATGGCCACGGAGTGCACCAGCGCCTTGTCAATGTGTCCGCGCTCCATCGCTTCAAGCAGCGCCGGCACGCTGCCGGGGTGCGCCATTTGGATATCATAAAAAGCGCCGATATTCTGCGCGGCGCGCTCGGCGAGCTTCAGCGGAAAAATATGCGCATGCATGTCAATGATCATTTGATAGCCACTTCCTTTCATGCAGGAACAATGTTTATTGTAGCATGCCTTCCGATGAAATGAAACACGGAAAAGATAGAAAAACGATTGAAAAACATAGGCGCGGTTGGTATACTGTACATAACAAGTGTAAGCGAGGTGACACGCTCATATGAAGGAATATGAACGCTTGCGCGCGCTGGAGCGCCCGCAGGGAATGATCGACGTTGTGCTCGATACCGATACCTATAACGAAGTGGACGATCAGTTTGCGCTGGCGTATATGATGAAAGCGCCGGAAAAGCTGAACGTGCTGGCCATTACCGCCGCGCCCTTTCTCAATAAAAAGGCTTCGTCCCCCGCGCGGGGCATGGAGTTGAGCTATCAGGAAATCGAAAAGCTTTTGCGCTTCATGCACCGCGAGGATATGCTGGAAAAGACGTATAAGGGCTCGGAAAGCTTCCTGCCGGATGAAAAGACGATGGTG
Source organism: Clostridia bacterium (assembly GCA_045632965.1). GTDB lineage: Bacteria > Bacillota > Clostridia > Christensenellales > Aristaeellaceae > SFMI01. The sequence goes on along the minus strand of JAZQXQ010000180.1, from coordinate 4,140 downwards.
GATTCGCCCGCCGCGCGAAAGATTGCCGAGCTGGCAATGAATTATTCCATCGAAAAACCGCTGTATGTGGTGGCGATCGGCGCGATCACCAACGTCGCCTCCGCCATTCTCTTGCAGCCGGAGATCGCCGAAAAAATGGTGGTCGTGTGGCTGGGCGGCCATGCGCTGCACTATAAGGACAACCGCGAGTTCAATCTCTATCAGGATATCGCCGCCGCGCGCGTGGTGTTTGCTTCGGGCGTGCCGCTGGTGATGCTGCCCTGTCAGGGCGTGGTGAGCAGCTTTGCGCTTTCGGGTGAGGAACTGCTTCACTGGCTGGGCGACCGCGATCCCCTGTGCGATTATCTGGCGCGCAATGCCATAAGAGAGGCGGAGACCTACGCCAAGGGCAAGCCCTGGACGCGCGTGATCTGGGATGTGACGGCGGTGGCGTGGCTGCTGGATGAAGATGGCGAAATGCTCTACGACCGCGTGATGCCGCGCCCTGTGCCGGAATACGACAACCTCTGGGGCGAGGATCCGCGCATGCCGCTGTGCCGGTATGTGTATTATATCCGCCGCGACTTACTGCTGCGCGATATGATCAGCCGCCTGACGGGTGAGGATGTAAGATGAAGCCGCAGGATAAAACAAACGCGCTGCGCCTAATGGACGCGCAGGGGGAAACATATATCACCCACACCTATGATCCCGATACCACGGACGGCGAGAGCGTGGCCAAATTGCTTGGGCAGGAGGCAGACTGCGTGTTCAAAACGCTGGTGACCGTCGCGCCCTCGCGCAAAAATTATGTGTTTGTCGTGCCGGTCAACTGCACGCTCAATCTCAAAAAGGCCGCCCGCGCGGCCGGGGAAAAGAGCATCGCCATGATCCCGCAAAAGGAGCTTTTGCCCCTGACGGGCTACATCCACGGCGGCTGCTCGCCGCTGGGCATGAAAAAGCTCTTTCCCACCTTCATCCATGAAACGGCGCAGCTGTTTGATACTATCTGCGTCAGCGCAGGCCGGCGCGGCTTTCAGATGCAGGTGAACCCCGAAGCGATCCTGCGCATGACGGGCGCAGCGTATGTTGATTTGACGGACTGACGGAGGAGAGCATGAAATTTTCGATTCAGGCGTGGCCGCTGCTCGACTGGATGGGCATTGACGAAGGCTATCAGGCGCTGCGGGATGCGGGCATTACGCAGTGCGATTTTGGCATGGGCCGCTTCTTTGACAAGAATAAGCCCGCGCTGCTGGACGGGCCGATGGCCGCGCTGTATGCGGCCGCTGCGCCCTACCGCGACGGCGCGAGGAAATACGGCATCACGGTATCGCAGACGCACGCGCCTTTTCCCTGCTGGGAGCCCGGGCACGATGTGATGCATGAGCGCATGATCACCGTGACGGAAAAGTGCATCGCGCTCACGGCGTTTATGGATTGCAGATACTGCGTGGTGCATCCTGCATACATGCCCGCGGCGGAGGAGAGACATTCCCCCGCGGAGGAGTGGGCCATCAACAGGGAATTTTATACCGCGCTGATTCCGGCGCTTAAAAAGCACCGCGTGGTTTGCTGCCTTGAAAACATGATTCACAAATATCAGGGGCAGTTTTACATGGGCGCGGCGTGCTCGGATGCGCATATGGCAGCGCAGTGGATTGATGCGCTGAACGAAATTGCCGGCGAGGAGCTTTTCGGTTTCTGCTTTGATACGGGGCATGCGCATGTTTCCCGCATCAATCCGCAGCACTTCCTCACTGTGATGGGCAAACGCACCAAAGTGCTGCATGTGCACGACAACGCGGGCGGCTTTGATCAGCACCTTGCGCCTTACATGGGCAATATCAACTGGGATCAGGTGATCCGCGGCCTCAAGGATGCGGGCTATGAAGGCGAAATGTTCTTTGAAACCTTCAAGGTGGTCACGGGCTATCCGCGCGATATGTTGCACACGTGCCTGAAAACACTGGCAGAAACAGGCAACAGCCTGATTGAGAAATTTGAAAATGCGTAACAGGAGGGAAAAAGAATGAAGCTTTGTATTCAGATGACCCCGCTGCACAATATTCTGGGTATCGATGAAGCCTTTGCCTACATGCATGAGGTGGGTGCGGATCAGATTGACTTTGGCTTTGGCCCGTGGATCAGCGCCGAGCAGATCCGCTCGGGCGAGCATGCCAAAATCGACGAGCCGCTGGAAGTGATGTACAAGGAGCTGGAGCCTTATATCGCCGCGGCAAAGAAGCACGGCGTGGCCTTTGGCCAGACGCATGCGCCCTTCCCGTGCTGGCTGCCCGGGCTTGATATCCTGGAGCGCATGACCGAAGTGACCAAGAAAGCCATCGCGCTGACGGCGTATCTGGGCTGCAAATACTGTGTGGTGCATCCTTTGCATCCCGGTAAGGCGAAGGAGCGCCTTTCGCCCAAGGATGAATGGGAACTGAATAAGAAATACTATACCGATCTGATTCCCACGCTGAAAAAGTACAACGTCATCTGCTGCACGGAAAATATGTTCCATGCCAATGAGGAACACGTGTATATGGCTTCTGCCTGCTCTGAATTTGACGTGGCGGCAAAATGGGTGGACGAGCTCAACGAAATCGCAGGCGAGGAGCTTTTCGGCTTCTGCTTTGATACGGGCCATGTGAATATCACAAGAGGCAACATGTACAATGCCTTGCTGACCATGGGCAAGCGCATCAAGGTGCTGCATGTGCATGACAACGTGGGCGTGGTCGACCAGCATCTCTCTCCCTACATGGGCAATATCGACTGGGAGGATTTCATTCAGGGCATGCGCGATATCGGCTACGAGGGCGATTTCAGCTTTGAAACCTTCCGCGTGCTGCGCGTCTTCCCGCCGGAACTGGCAAAGAGCTGCATCCGCCTGATCGCCGATACCGGACGGTATCTGATCGGGCGCATTACGGAATGATATAAGCAAAAAACACGGGGCCTGCGCCTCGTGTTTTTTTGCTGTACCTATTGACAATGGGAAGATGGAACCACTATAATATACCATAAGGGAAACCGGTGAATATCATAAGGAGTCAAGCGCAATTCTTCTTTGCGTTTCAATTTACCAATGGAAATTATCCGTCTTCGTCCGCATCATGCATTGTGCCTGCGCCACTATGTCGGCAAGGGCTATAATGATGCTTTTGTAGAAAATATGAACGAGATTCATCAGCGTCTGAGCAGCGGTGAAAGAGAGATGGTACAGATTATTCTGCACCGCGATTCTTTGTGCCATGGCTGTCCCAAGGAGCATGACGCCGCCTGTGAAAAAGAAGCATGGGTGCAGAAGATCGACCGCGAAATCGTCAAGGCATGCGGTTTGCGCTCGGGCCTGTGGATCAGCTGGCAGGAGCTGTGCGCTATCATGGATGAGAAAATTTTTGGCGCCGAGGTTTGGGGCACGCTGTGTGAAGGCTGTGAATGGTACGATATATGCCATAAGTAATCAAAAAAAGGACGCTGAGCAAGCGTCCTTTTTTGTTATAATTCTTTGGTAAAGCAGATGATGCGGTTGGCTTCCTGAAAGCCTGCGCCCAGATGAAAAGCAAGGCTCATATCGTTGCCAAGCTCGCAGTCGCTGGCAAATTCCCGGCAGCCCTGCGTTCTGGCCCAGTCCTCGCAGGCGGCGAGCAGCTTTACGGCGCAGCCCTTGCGGCGGTGGTCTTCTTTGACGAAAATCCCTTCGAGATAGCCCACGGGGCTTGACTCCGTGCCCTCTACATAATCGTGCCGGAGGCCGCATTGCGCAAAGCCGACGGCCTCGCTCTTTTCAAACAGCAGGAAAAAGTGCGCGGTGTTTTGCCTGATGCTTGCGGAAAATTCTGCGGCAAGCTCTGCCGCTGTATGCTCCGGCCACAATTGCACGGCCAGAGCGGCAAGAACTGCCAGATCATCCTTTGTTGCTTTGCGGATCATTCGTTTGCCCTCGTGTATTCATAGCCGCATTCCGTCATCGTGTGCGTCAGATGGCAGGTGCGGTATTTTTTGCGCAGTGCTTCATAGGCTGTGCGCGCTGCCGCCATGGTGGAAAATACGCCGTAAATCGCGCTGCCCGAGCCCGTCATCTGCGCGGCGCGGGCGCCGTGCTCCTTGAGGGTGTTGATGCACTTGTGAATGTCGGGGCGCATTTTTTCGGAT
>JAZQXQ010000179.1:0-1734 GCA_045632965.1 Clostridia bacterium | reverse complement strand
CGCCTGGCGATCACCGAAAACATCGCGCCGCAGACCATCAAGCGCATGATGCGCTGGAGCACCTCGAAGATGCTGGACCGCTACGCCCACCCGGACGACGAAGCCGTATTCAACGCCGCAAACACCTTCACAAACGGTATTAACGAAGGTATTAGTAGAACGTGATTTTCTGCCATCCACCGCCATTTTTCAGAAAACAAGCATAAAAAGAAAAGTGCCCGAAATCTCAATGATTTCAGGCACTTTGGCGGAGAAGGAGGGATTTGAACCCTCGCGGCAGTTATCCCACCCTACTCCCTTAGCAGGCGAAATAGTGTGATATGAAAATCCCTGTATTATCAGGGGTTTTTACATTTCTTTGCAGCTGATGGTATTAGTAAAATATTATCGATTAGTCTTCGTCAGGCGGTTTGTCTGTCATCCAGTTCATGCCCTCATATACTGCGGCCTCGATCTCGGCGCGGCTGACGGTATAGCCGCGATCCTCCAGCCACTTGCATGCGTAGTCCAGCTTCTCCGCGCCCTTGCCGGCACCGTAGAGCTGCTCGGCGGCGAACACGGCGACCCGCACGGCGGCGCGCATGGTTTCCTGCTGCGTTGCGGTAGTGCGGGCCTTGATCCACGGGATCAGTCGATAGGTAATCAGTGCAGCCAGCAGGCCGATGATGGCCTGCAGGATGGGCGTCAGGTTGATATTCATTCGGTTCCCTCCTACCATGTCGTTATGATCTTTTTGCTGTCTTTGTTCGCAATCAGACGCAATTTTTGCGGGTCGCAAACGTGGCTTGGAAGCAGCATTTTCTGCGCAGCATAGCCGCCGTAATTGAGCCAAGATACGCAGGAAACCACGATATAGTGTTTCATGCTGACAACGCCATTTCGGACGCCAATGACGATCTTCGCGGGCTTCGTGACAAAACCCTTGTGAACGTGTCCGGCGACAAGGCAGTCCAGCCCGCCGTCGATGACGTTCCCGAAGCGCTCATCACGATTCACAGCCGCCCCGGTATAGATGCCGCCGCCAGAACCATGCGTCACGCAAAACGTGAATGTGCAAATTGCCTTCTGCTCGGTAGCGCGCTGGCCCAGCCGCAGCAGCATGAACGCGATATTCTCCCGGTATAGGTGCTCAATGTTCAATTTCGCGCAGATGTCATAGGTCAAATCTTGGTCGCTTTCTTTGAGCGTGCGCCTTTCATGGTTGCCGGATACCAAGCACAGGCAGCGGTCTTTGATCGGTTCCAGATATTCCACCATGCGGCGTTTGGCTTCGCGCGGGCGCAGCACCTCGTCAAAGGGATTGGCGAAGTGCGTGCCGCGCGTGGAATTGTTGAGCAGATCACCGGCGAGAATCAAGTAAGCGTTTTCTTGTTCGACTCGCTTGATAAAAGCCTGCCACTCCGGCTCCGCGTGCTCAACGGCCCCCAGATGCACATCGGCTATCGGGTAGATCGTAATGTCGCCCGGGAAGCTGTGCGTGATGAGATCGAAATCGTGGAGCATAGGCAGCACCTTACTGGCGGTTTATTAGGTAGTCGTCAATTTCTGTCATGCTTGATTTGAGCTTGTCCGTGCTGTTGCCGTTGACCTCGTGCGACAACAGCGCCCGGACTCCTCGCAGCATGATCGTGGACTGCCGCCCCATGTCGGTGATGCGGTCCTCCATCGCGTCGAGCCGGTCCTTGTCTTTTTCCAGCTATTCGTCGTGCCGGTCCACGCGCTCGGTGAGTTGGG
>JAZQXQ010000178.1:0-4626 GCA_045632965.1 Clostridia bacterium | reverse complement strand
AGACCGCTTGGCCTCCGACTTAGCGTCGGAAGCGTAGACTTCGCTGGTGGCGATCACTTCGTGATTGCCGGCGTGCAGATCGAACTTAACACCAGTATTGGTTTTGCGAACAACAAAATAGCCCATGATAAACGCACCTTTCATGATATATTGTTAGGATTATTATAGCACAGTTTGGTTACTTGTCAAGATTTGTCGAGAGATTGGGACCTCAGATTTTCAGCACCAGCAGGGAAAATACCGTCAGAAAGAAAAGGAAGCCAAAGTTGAAGGCGGTGAAGCGCAGGAGGTAGTTTTTTGTTTCCTCGCGGTGGTGCGATGTATATTCGCGGAAGGTGATAAGAGAGGCCAAAGAGGCAATCAGCGTGCCGGCGCCGCCGATATTGACGCCCACCAGCAGCGCGTGATAATTATCGGTGAACTGCGAAAGCAGGATGGCGGAGGGGACATTGCTGATCACCTGACAGGAAAGGACGCTGGTGAGCAGCGTGCTTTTGCTAAGCAGGATACTGAACAGATTGCGCACGGGCTCGATGCGCGCCATATTGCCGGCGAAGGTGAAAAAGCATACAAATGTGAACAGCAAGCCGTAAACTACCATTTTCAGCGCTTTGCGATCGGCAAACAGCAGCGATATTACCACCGTGACAAGCACCAGATACGCGGGCAGCAGGCGGAAGATCATCAGGATGGTCATCATGAAAAGGGTGATATAGAAAGCGGTGCGCAGGGCGGGGAGTTTGTGCTCGTCGCCTTTGGCGGTGGAGGTGATGCGCAGATTGCGCTTGGGAATGAACAGGCAGCAGGCAGTGACGAGAATGATGGAAACAATGAAGGGCCAAAGCATGATGCCCATAAATTCACCGGTGGGGATATTGAAGGCCGAATAGAGATAGAGATTCTGCGGGTTGCCAAAGGGCGTGAGCATGCCGCCGAGGTTGGCGGCGATATTCTGCAGAATGAAGATGGTAGCCAGATCCTTTTTGCTGCCGGCGAAGGAGAAGATAAAATATCCCAGCGGCAGGAAGGTGATCAGCGCCATATCGTTGGCGATGAGCATGGAGCCGATGAAGGTGATATAAATCAGCGCCAGCGCCGCCGTACGCGCCGTGCCGGTGAGGATGATGATGCGGTGCGCAAGGATGGAGAAAAAGTGGATGTTTTTCAGCGCGCACACCACCGCCAGCGTGACAAACAGGCAGCAGAGGGTTTTCAGATCGTAGTATTCCTTGTACTGCGCATCCGGCGGCACGATGAAGGCAGAGATCACCGCCAGCGTGAACGCGATGGCCAGCACGGCATTTTTGCGCAGGAAGGACGAAATCTTTTGCGTGACAGACATAAAACAGCCTCTTTCTGACAAACTGATGGATTCAAAAAACGGTATCCATCATAGTCGTTAAGAGGCTGAATGTCAAGTGAGATTTACCAGAAATTTGCGGCATCGGCGGGAATATAGCCGTATGCATCGTCTGTATTGATCCAGAATTTTTCTGCGCCGCCGTTTACGGGGCGCTCGGTGATGCGGATGCGGTCGTCCTTTTTGAGAGAGCACAGCGGCTCGCCGTGATAATCGGTGGTGGCCATATCGCTGAGAATAGAAAAGCTGTTCTTCGCGGCCTGCTTGGGTTCGCCGCCGAGATACTGCAGCATCATATAGCCGCTGTTGCCGTCCTGCAACCTGACGTGTGCCCAGATGGAATCGTAAATGCCGAGAATCTCCACGCTCGTGCCCACGGGATAGGCGGCGATGATATCGGCCTTGGTGCGGGGTTCTTTGCGGAGATTGAGCCCTTTGCTGTTGACGCCCTGCACCTTGCCCAGCGGGGCGATCCATTCCTTGCCGTAGTAGTCGGCGTACATTTCAAGGTAGTCGGTGCTTACATAGCCCATCACGCCCTCGATCATCACACGCCGCCAGCCTTTTTGCGGCTCGGGCTGGTGCATGTATACTACACGCACGCCGCTGTAATACTTGCCGATGGATTCATATTGTGAGCCGGGGCCGGTGCGGAGATTGAGACGGCGGGCGGGGTCTTCGCTGTAAATGTAGGCTTCGTGGTAGTTATCCGACATACAGACGGATGCTGATTGCATCCATGCCAGCGCGTTTTCCCCCGTGCGGATGAGATACCAGTCGTCATCGGTGATCAGCTGTACATAAATGCGCGTGTTGCACGGAATATAAGCGGAAGGGGAAATGCTGTTGGCTGAACGGTACAGGGGCTGCTCAGTCTGCACGGCGGTACCGTATACGGTGGCGTAATCGCCCAAAGTTTGGTAAGCGGCGGCGCGCTCCGAGCCGATCAGCAGATTATCACGCTCCACCCAGCCGGAGAAATCATGGATATTGATCAGATACCAGTCGTTGACGAGATTGCTGCCGGAATAGTTGTTATGATCAAGAATTTCAACCTGAACATTGTCGAAAATATGTGCGATGACTTTGCTTGTGCGGGAGGGATCGGCGTAGACCTTGATCATCGGAATGCCGGTTGTGTCTCCCATTTCAAAGGTGACGTCCCAGGGGTCGTAGACGGTGACGGCCTGCGTCTGATCGCCGTGCTCGGAGGCGTCGCTGAGGGCCTTGGCTTCCTCCCATGTGGTGGGGAAGGTGGAAATGTTGAAGTCTGTCAGCATGTGGGAATGGACGTTGAATACGGATTTTGCCTGCGCGGAATAGCCGGCGCGTCCATCGGCGAAAGAACGGGTGATGGATCGCTGCGAAATATCGAGCCGCAGATTGTTGGCTGCATCGGTGATGATGCTGACAAACCAGCCCTTGCTGCCGGCGACCCAGCGGTAGGTGAGATCGTCATAGACGATTGTGAAGCCGTCGCAGCCGTCATACTGGCTGACATGATAATCGTCATAGCCGTATTCCACGGCATCGGGGATGAGCGCGGGCAAAGCATCCTGCCGCAGCGCGGTGCGGGAGTATTCGATCTCCCAGGCAGATTCGGTATTAAGATACGTCATAGCGCAGAGAATGCAGCCTTCGTTGTCTTTGAGCATGACCTGTCCGTGTGCCCATTGCCCAAAGCGCATGGTGGCGTAGCCGTCGATGTAGGTGACGTCATCGCCGAAAAGCGCAGCGATACCGGCGGCGATTTCTTTGGGCGCTTCTTCTGCCGAGCCGAAGTGATACAATCGCGAGGGCGCATCCTCGGAAAAGGCGGGCAGACACAAAAGGCACAAAAGCAATACGCAAAGCATCTTTCGCAGCATAAAAAATCTCCTTTGAAAGTGTTTCGCCTATATAACGCGGCAGGCTGGAAAATTCATGCAGTTATTTTCCGAATTGTAAAGAAAAATAATAAACGTAATCATTGACAGCACTCGCATTTCCGTTTTCCATTTGCTGTACGGGAATGGCAGACAGATACTCTTTGGAATAGATCAATCCGATCAGACCTTGCTCTGCGTCGTATCGGATGGGCGTAATTTCTTTGATATGAGAGGCGGACCTGCCAAGAGAAGCCCTGTCTGCATCTGCAAGAATGGGGATGGAGGCAGAATATTTGGCGTAACCGTCGGTGACAATTAGCCTGACCGAGGCAGTATCAAAATCCGGCACAAGGGCGATGATTCCATCATTTGCGGAGGGGAGGCTGTCATATTCGAAATAGCAGGCCGTATCCTTTGATATCAGCTTTCCCTGCTGATATTCAGACATATAGATGGTGAGCGTTTCAAAATCATCGTGCGTATAGTATCTGAACAGAAAGGCGCCGTCAACGCCGCACAAAAGCTCGGCGGTTTTCATTTCGGCGCTGTCGCGGGCAACGGGTATCAGGTAGTTTGTCGGCCGGTTGATATGGCGAAGGAAAAGCGCGCTCAGCGCACCGATGGCAGTGAGCGACAGGATTAAAAGGACAAAAATGATGCTTTTCAGGCTTTTTACTTTATGCTTGTTATCTTTTGATACCTGAAGCAGATTATCGTCGGCTTTGGTGACGATATTTTCCTGGCTGATGTCTTCGCCGGCTAAAAACTCGTTGATGCTGATGTGCAGGATTTCGCACAGATCCATATACACGCTTACATCGGGCAGGCAGACGCCGCGCTCCCATTTGGAGACGGATTTATCGCTCATGCTGAGCTTTTCCGCCAGCTGTTTTTGCGTCAGATGCAGATCTTTGCGCTTGCCTGCGATGTATCTGCCGATTTTGATAAGATCCATATTTCGCCTCCTATGTAATGCCATCATAGCAGAGAATGAGAAAAATGAACACCCCTTTGAAGTAGAATGCGGCATTTTGCCCAACAAAAAAACCAAGCTGCGCAAGGCAGCTTGGTTTTTGATTGTTATCGGAAGAATTATTCTTCTTCGTCGTCGTCCTTCTTGGCGTTTTCGATGATCTTCTTCGCAACATCGGCGGGAACTTCTTCGTAACGCTCAAACTGCATGGTATACTGAGCTCTTCCTTGGCTCATAGAGCGCAATGTATTCACGTAACCGAACATTTCGGCCAAAGGAACCTCTGCCGATATCACGCGAGCATTTGCTCTCTGATCCATTCCGACAACCTGTCCACGGCGACTGTTCAGATCTCCGATAATATCACCCATATAATCTTCAGGTGTAACAACTTCCACCTTCATGATTGGCTCTAATATCTTTGC
>JAZQXQ010000177.1:0-4373 GCA_045632965.1 Clostridia bacterium | reverse complement strand
TTCTACCCGCTTCGCGGGTGCGATTGCTGCGCAATCGGCCTGCATCGCGCATCGCCCGCGTGGAAGTGTACGCCAAACGCACAACCCAACAAAGCGGCAGTCCGCGGAGCAACAGCTCTGCGGGTTTGCTTTAGCAAACTGAAAAAGAGCCTGAAGCCGTGGGGCGAGCTTGCTCGCACCCTCGGATTCAGACTCTTTTTCAACCAACTGCCGCGATTTTTCCGCAGCCGCCTTCCAATGCCAACGCCGGCTTTCGGGGTGAGCTCGAGAGGGGGCTTTGGCCTTCCAAAGCCGCCCTTTCGATCGTCCCATCCCCCTCACAGCACTTTCAGCATCTCCCTGTCAACCTTCTTAAACAGCATCAGGCAAATCACCAGCGATACCACCTCAGCAATGGGGAAGCACCACCATACCACGGTCGGGCCGCCGATGGTGATCAGAATCCACGCCGCAGGCACCAGCACCAGCAGCTGACGGCACAGGCTCATGATCAGGCTGTAGGTGCCCTTGCCAACCGCCTGGAAAACGGTGCTGAGCGTGATGCCCACCGCCGCAGGCAGGAAATTGATGCAGATAATGCGCAGCGCCAGCACGCCCAGCTGCGTCAATTCGCTTGCGCCGTCCGCCTCAAACAGGCTGAGAAGAATGCGCGGGCAAAGCATGAAAAGCAGCATGCCGCACAGCATGATGCCGCCCGCCAGCTTCAGCGCCACTTTGATGGCAGAATACACGCGCTTACGATTGCGCGCGCCGTAATTGTAGCCGACGATCGCCACCATGCCGTTGCTCAGGCCGAACACCGGCATGAACACAAAGGACTGCAGCTTGAAATATACACCCAGCACATTGACCGGCGTGTTGCCGTAAGCCAGAAGAATCATGTTCAGCAGCACGTTCATCACGGAAGAAATGGACTGCATGATGATGCTGGGAAAGCCAACGGTCAGGATGCCGGCGATTGTCACCTTGTCGGGACGGAAGCCGCGGAAGGAAATTTTCAGCTCCCTGTTCTTCTTCTGATTGAGATACAGGCCCAGCACCATGCTGCCCATCTGACCGATGATCGTGGCATAGGCAGCGCCCGCCACGCCCATGTCAAACGTGAAAATGAAAATGGGATCCAGCGCAATATTGATCACCGCGCCGGTCAATTGCGTCACCATGGAAAGCACGGTGTTGCCCGTCGCCTGCATCAATCGTTCAAACACGATCGCCAGGAACAAACCGAAGCTGAACATCGTCACAATGCTCAGATACTCGCCGCCCAGCTCCTGCAGCACGGCGTCCGAAGTAAATACTTTCATGAAAGGCTTGGCCACAAACAAGCCAAACAGGCAGAAGGCTGCAAAGCCAATCAGCTCCAGAAAAACGCCGTTGCAGGCCGCCATGCGCGCATCCTCGCTGCGCTTTTCGCCAAGACGGCGGCTGACCAGGCTGTTGATACCAACGCCAAGGCCGGTAGACACCGCTATCATCAGCATCTGAATGGGCAGCACCAGCGATACCGCCGTAAAAGCGTCCGCGCTGTAACGCGCCACATAAATGCCGTCCACCACATTGTAAAGCGCCTGCACCAGCATGCTGACCATGATCGGGATCGAAATCTTGGTCACCAGCTTGCTCATTTTCATCTCGCCCAGCATGCGCGAGCGTTCCCGACTTTGCATAATACTCTCCTTTGTATCTGACAGTTCGGCAAAAAGCCAACAAATACGTATGATAGCAGGATAAAAATTTCCCGTCAAGCAAAAACGCAGGAGAAAACCCTCCTGCGTCTTTATTTATTGCGGCAGCTTCACCGTCACGCCGGCGGCAAAATCCTCCGGCGCCAGGCACGGATTGGCCCTAAGCAGCGCCGCCACCGGCAAATTATATGTAACGGCAATGCTCGAAAGCGTTTCTCCCTCGCGCAAAACAATGCTGCTGGGCAGCGCGCAGGGCAGATTGATATCGGGAATGCACACCGTCTGCCCCGCCGTCAGGTTTTCAAGATCCACATCGGGATTGGCCGCCTCCAGCGTGCGGTAGCTCTTATCGTATGTAATCTGCAGATCGGCCACCGTCTGTCCTTCGGTGATCACCGCACGGCGGTTTTCGGGGCAGGTGGCTGTATCCTCCTCCGGTCCGTCATAGGCGGGCGGCGTTTCGGGAGGCGGCGGCGCAACGGGCGTTTCGGGCGTATTCTCCGGCGTCTCGGGCGTATCGGGAACGGTGGGCGTTTCAGGCTCCGTCACCTCGCCGTTTGAGCAGGAGGGCACGCACAATACGTCGCCCACCATCAGCTGCGTGGGCGCAATGGTGGGATTGGCGTTCATCAGATCCCGCAGCGGCACGCCCAGACGGCGCGCAATCAGGTAATAGCTGTCCCCGCGCTTGACGGTATAGGTATAAGCGCAGGTGGGTTCCACAGTCTGGCTCATAAAAAAGCACCCCCATTTGATGTATCGCTACATCCTATGCAGGGGTGCTTCAAAATGTGCAATAAAATTTAGTCCTTGTCTTTATCCGTCAGGCCCGCTTCGTCCATAATGCGGTTGAGCTCGCGCATGAAGGTGGGGATATCGGTGAACTGGCGGTACACCGAAGCGAAGCGCACATAGGCCACCTCGTCCAGCTTGCGCAGCGCCGTCATCACCATTTCGCCGATCTGCTTGGTGGTGATTTCCTCCTGCAGGCTGTTGTAGGCCATCTGCTCCACGGAGGTGACGATACGCTCGATATCGCTGGCCGTAACGGGACGCTTGTGGCAGGCCTGGAGAATGCCGTTGCGGATCTTCTGCGCGTCAAACAATTCACGCGTGTTATCCTTTTTGATCACCAGCAGCTGGGGCATTTCCACCTTTTCATAGGTGGTGAAACGGCGGCCGCAATTGATGCATTCACGGCGGCGGCGGATGCTGGCGCCCTCTTCGGTCGGACGGGAATCCACCACGCGGCTGTCGGGACAATTACAGAACTGACACTTCATCAAAAAACAGCTCCTTTTGTAACACTTACTTAATTATTATAGCCTTTCCGAAGCCATTTGTAAACAGTTTTTTACGATTCAATTTCCCCCGGAAGCAATCTGACCAGGATCACGTCATCACCAATGCGCACGATGCGCTCCCAGGGGATGATCACGCCGTTTTTCTCTCCGCGGATGGCGCAGGAAAATTTAAATTCTCCCGGCACCACAATGGCCTCCACGCACCCTGACTGAGCATCAAATTCAATGTCCATCACCTTGCCCAGCTTTTTGCCCGTATCCACATTGACCACGTCTTTGCGCCGCAATTCCGACAAACTCATCAAATCCCTCCCGCTCCATCCTATGCCGAAGGCGCAAAATATGTGAACGGCGGGATTTTGTTGCACTTTCTTCATAAAAAATGCATAGAATTTGGCTGTTTTCCGGTTGAAAATAAGCGGGCTTTCGTTTATAATAATATGTCGGATGAGTGCGGCAATATTTGCCATGCACAAATTTCATCCTTCCAATGTTATCAATCTCTAAGGAGGAGAGTACCATGCACAAGTATGTATACCAGTTCTCTGAAGGCGACGCCAGCATGCGTAACCTTCTGGGCGGTAAGGGCGCCAACCTGGCCGAAATGACCAAGATCGGTCTGCCCGTTCCCCAGGGCTTCACCATCTCCACCGAAGCCTGCACCCAGTACTACGAAGACGGCCGTCAGATCAACGCTGACATCCAGGCCGAAATCATGGAAAACATCAAGAAGATGGAAGAGATCACCGGCAAGAAGTTCGGCGATAAGGAAAACCCCCTGCTGGTTTCCGTTCGCTCCGGTGCCCGCGCTTCCATGCCCGGCATGATGGATACCATCCTGAACCTGGGCCTGAACGAGGAAGTCGTTGAAGTTCTGGCTGCCAAGTCCGGCAACCCCCGTTGGGCTTACGACTGCTATCGTCGTTTCATCCAGATGTACTCCGACGTTGTTATGGAAGTCGGCAAGAAGTACTTCGAAATCCTCATTGACGAAATGAAGGAAAAGAAGGGCGTCAAGCAGGACGTGGAACTGACCGCCGAAGACCTCAAGGAACTGGCCGCTCAGTTCAAGGCCGAATACAAGAACAAGCTGGGCCAGGACTTCCCCTCCGATCCCATCGAACAGCTGATGGGCGCCGTGAAGGCCGTGTTCCGTTCCTGGGACAACCCCCGCGCCAACATCTATCGCCGTGAAAACGACATCCCCTACTCCTGGGGTACCGCCGTTAACGTGCAGTCCATGGCCTTTGGTAACATGGGCGACGACTGCGGCACCGGCGTTGCTTTCACCCGTGACCCCGCCACCGGCGCTAAGGGTCTGATGGGCGAATTCCTCACCAATGCACAGGGCGAAGACGTCGTCGCCGGCGTCCGTACCCCCATG
>JAZQXQ010000176.1:0-7352 GCA_045632965.1 Clostridia bacterium | reverse complement strand
AAGCCGAAGGACGAGCTTGCTCGTACATTCGGCTTCAGGCCCTTTTTCAATCAACTGCCGCGACAAAGGAAACGGCCAACCTCCAACACAAACGCTGCCTTTTTTGTTACTTTCTTGGGCTCCAAGAAAGTAACGTCCCCTCATTCTCCTCGTCCCCTTACGTCCTCACCAGCACCTTCAAGCACTGCTGAATATTCCCGCTCTGCAAATCATTCAGATCAATCACGTCAATACCCAGCTCCTGCGCGCGATGCCGCATCGAAGCGCTGCTGCCGCCGCGTTCACAGGTAACAATCGCCGCGCGCGCCGCCTTGCTGCCAAAGCGATCGCGCAGAATGGCCAGTTCGTTGAGCGCCTCCGTCTGCACGCTGCCTGTCTTGCAGCTGATGAAGAAGGGCCGCACGCCGCGCGTGGCCATTACGTCCAGTTCGTTGGTCACGCTGTTTTCCTGCGCCTTTTCGCCGTTCCAGTCCACAATTGCGCTCACGCGCACATCGTCAAACAAGCCTGTGTCCAGGCACGCTTTGTAGGTGTACATTTCCAATGGGCTGCCCACATCGCGCAGCCACTTGCGGATGACCGCATCATAGAACGTGAACGAAACGCTTTCGCCGCCGCGAATACTAAGATCACGAATCGCCCCGATCTCCTCCAGCGCACGCAGCGCCTTCTCGTTGGCGGATACACGGCGGCCGTAATCACCCTTCACCGTGTACGCGCCCTCCACATGCATGCTGGGCGCTGTATCCGCCTTGGTCTGCGAAATGCGCTGCAGATAGTTGACAATGCGCGGCCAGTCACGGCGAAATTTGAGATACACCGCAAACAGCCTGTCAATCAGATGCATGTATTTGTTCAGATCCACCGCATCGCTCACGCGTCCCGTGCGCATGGAGCCGCCCGCCATCAGGAAACAATCCTCCACCTTCAGTTTTACATTGCAGGGCAAATCATGCGCGAAGGGCGCATTGTGAATATCATAAAATGTATTGCGCTTGCGGCTGTAAGTAAACGCGGGCGTATCGCTGCGCGCGCACAGCGCCCCGCAGGCAAACAGCGCAGCATCCGTGCCGCCGGCCACATCCACCGCGCAGTCGGGGTATTTTTCCACCGTCTCGCGCAGCCGTTTTTCCACCTGCGATGCATCCAGCAGGCTGGCCGTCACAAAAATCAGCTCGCTCTTTACCCCGCGATGCGCAAAATACTCGCGCAGCTTCTGCTGCAGATGCTTATCCCTTCCCACCTCCGGCGGACAGATAAACACCGTGCGCTCCGGGCGGAACATTTCCGTCCCCAGCACATTTTCAAGCGGGCTTTCATCATATAATTCAATCAATGTTTTCATGGCAATATCTCCATATCATTCGGCAGGGAACAAAATTTAACTTATATATATTTTACGCCGCGCAGCCTTCCCCGTCAAGCGCATACAAAAAATGAAAGAAAAATTGCATTTTGCCAGTAGCCAGCAGGCCGCTTCGGTGCTATAATGTGCTGGCATTCATTCGGGGAGGCGCATTCTATGATTACACAAAAGCACCAAAAGCTTACGCTGGAATACATCGTCATCATCTTTGCCGCCGTGCTGCAGGCATTCATGTATCAGTCGTTCATCCTCAACAATCAATTTGCGCCGTCCGGCATCAACGGTCTGGCAACAATGATCCAGTATCTGTTCAATTTCAGCCTGGGCTATATGTCGCTGCTGGTCAATATCCCTTTGGCCATCTTCTGCTTTTTCAAGGTCAACCGGCAGTTCGCCCTCAAAACCTTCACCAATATTATTGTATTCTCTATCGTTCTTCTTTTGATGCAGAATAACATCATTGACGTACGCCGCTTTGCCTATCACACCGATGACGGCCGCTCCACTATCCTCGCGCCCGTGGCCTCCGGCGCGATCAACGGCCTGATCTACGCGCTTTGCATCCGCAGCGGCGGCAGCACGGGCGGCATCGATTTCATCGCCGCCTATGTGCACAAAAAGCGCCCGGATTACTCCATGATAAACATCATCCTTTGCATCAACGCCGCCATCGCCGGCCTTTCCTATTTTGTCTATGATTTCAACATCGAGCCAGTCATTTTGTGCCTGATTTACAGCGTGCTTACCAACAAAGTCAGCGACAACATCTTGAAGGGCGGCGAAAAAGCGCTGAAGGTGGAAGTGATCACCAACCACCCCGAGGAAATCACGCGCGAGGTCATCAGCAAATTGCGCCACAGCGCCACCATCCTGCACGCCGAAGGCGGCTACACGCACGAAGAAAAGAATCTGCTGATCTGCGTGATCAACAAGCACCAGATCACAAAATTCCTGGAAATCATCGGCAATTACCCCGGCTCCTTTGCCTGCATCACGGACGTCAGCCAGACGGTGGGCAATTTCCAGAAAATCTCCCGGAAAGCCTCCTGACACCCTCCCGCTTCTTGACAGAAGCGGGCTTTTTTCTTATAATATTTATCCCTCTTAAACCGTTTTTTCTCCGTGTCATACCCAAGCGGCCGTTACAAATCAACCAAAAAGGAGAAAAAAACATGCGTCTTGACAAATTCCTCAAGGTATCGCGCATCATCAAGCGCCGTACCGTCGCCAAGGAAGCGTGCGACGGCGGGCGTGTGTCGATCAACGGCAAGGTCTGCAAGCCCGGCGTCGAAGTCAAGGAAGGCGACGTGCTGGAAATCCGCTTTGGCTCGCGTCTTGGCCGTTACCAGATCACCGATGTCCGCGAAGTGGTGCGCAAGGAAAACGCAGCCGAAATGTACCGTGTGCTCGAGGAGGACGAGGCTATCCTCCAGGCAAGGAGCTGAGCATGCCTTACATTGAAACAAAAGCTTTGACCAAAACCTTCACCGTGCGCAAAAAGAAGGATGGTCATATTTTGCGTGAAAAGAAAGAGGTTTGCGCCCTCGATCACGTGTCCTTTTCCGTTGAAAAGGGCGAACTGGTTGGCTATATCGGCCCCAACGGCGCCGGCAAAAGCACGACCGTCAAGCTCCTGTGCGGCATTCTCACCGCCGAAAGCGGCCAGGCCACCGTCGGCGGCCTCACCCCCTGGAAAAATCGCAAGGAGCATGCCCGCAATATCGGCGTGGTCTTTGGCCAGCGCTCGCAGCTTTGGTGGGATGTGCCGGTGATTGACAGCTACCAATTGCTGCGCGATATCTACCGCATCGATGAATCCCGGTATAAAAAGCGCCTCGGGGAACTTACCGACGCGCTGAGCCTCGGGGAATTTCTGCATACGCCGCTGCGGCAGCTGAGCCTTGGCATGCGCATGCGCGCCGAGCTTGGCGGCAGTTTGCTCCACAGCCCGGAATTATTGTTCCTCGACGAGCCCACCATCGGCCTTGACGCTGTAAGCAAACTGCAGCTGCGCGATTTTCTTTTGCAGGAAAACAAGCTGCACAAGACCACCATCATGCTCACCACGCACGATATGGAGGATATATCCGCCCTGTGCCAGCGCGTGATGGTGCTGGGCCGCGGCAAGCTCCTCTTTGACGGCAGCCTGCAGTCGCTGCTCAACCGCTATGATACTTTGCGCACCGTGCATGTGCGCTATCAGCCGGGCGGAAAACTGCCCGAGCTTCCGCTTTGCACGCACGTTGCCAACGAAGGCGAAAGCTTTGTTATCACCTATCCGCCCAAGGAGCTGCCCACTGATCGCATTCTCACGCTTCTGCAGTCGGGCGGCGCGATCGCCGAAATGACGCTGCACGAGCGCAATATCGATCACATGATCGCCGATATGTACAGGGAGATGGCGCTATGAAAGTGTATCTCTCCACATTCGTCCTGCGACTGAAGCTGGAAACCCAGTACCGCGCGGCGGCCATCGGCGGCGTGATCTGCCAGATGTTCTTCGGCCTGATCCTCGTTTACCTCTACCGCACGGTGCAAGCCCCCACGCAGACCGCCGAAGTGATGGCCGCCACCGCCACGTATGTATGGTTCCAGCAGGCATGTTTCCGCATGCTGGTCTCCAGCGACGGCGAACTGACGCAGACCATCCTCAAAGGCGATATCGCTTACCAGCTGGTGCGCCCGGTGGATCAGTACTGCTACTGGTACGCGCGTCTGCTCGCGCAAAAGCTGATGGGCTGCGCGCTTCGTGCCGTGCCGATGCTCTTTTTCGCGCTGCTTTTGCCCAAGGGCATTGGCCTTTCGCTGCCATCCAGCATTCTCCACCTTGTGCTGTGCCTGCTTTCCCTGATGCTGGGCTTTCTTGTTGTCTGCGCTGTGGAAACCATCTCAAGTGGCCTGATCATCCGCACGCTGGATAACCGCGGCGTAACGGCAGCCATCAGCCTAATTATGATTTTCCTTGCAGGCAACATCATCCCGCTTCACATGTTCCCCGATTCCTGGCAGCGCTTGATGATGCTCAATCCCTTTGCGCAGATCATCGATACGCCCATTCGCCTTTATACCGGCGAGTGCGCGCTGATCAACGCGCCCGGGCAGATGCTGATCCAGCTTGTATGGCTTATCGCGCTTGTATGCCTTGGACGAACGATCTGGGCGCGCAATCTCAGACGCGTCATCGTGCAGGGAGGTTGAGTATGGATCATCTGAAGCTTTACCTCAAATCCTGCCGCATGCTGATGAAATCGCAATGGCAGTACCGCACGTCCTTCATCCTGCAAACCTGCACGCAGCTGATCATGATGGGCACGGAATTGCTGGCGGTGATCTTCCTGATCAACCGTTACACCAATCTTGGCCAATGGAGCGGCGGCGAAATCCTCTTCTTCTTTGGCGTAATCATCACCTCGTTCTACCTGACGGAGGCCTTCGGGCGCGGCATCACCAATTTCGCTCCGCTGATCAACCGGGGCGATCTGGATACGCTGCTCATCCGCCCGCGCAATCTGCTTTTCCAGATTCTGTGCAGTCAGGCCGATCCGCGGCGTCTTGGCGCTATTCTTGTGGGCGTTGCCGCGCTCATGATGGGCTGCATTCAGGCAGATGTGACGCTTAATTTCACCAAATGCCTGCTGCTCATCTGGTCGATTATCGGCGGTGCGGCGCTGGTGCTGGGGCTCTTTATGATTGAAGCCACGCTGTGCTTTTTCTCTGTCAAGAGCATTGAAATGATCAACGTCCTCACCTACGGCGGGCGCAGCACCTGCCAGTATCCCATCGATATCTATCCCCGCTGGCTGCAGCTGCTCTTCAGCGTCATCGCGCCCTTCGCGCTCACCACGCACATCCCCGCAGCCTATATCTTAGGCAAACCCATGTGGAATACCGGCCTTGCCGCCGCGTTCATCGCGCCGGTGTCCGGCTTTGTATTCCTTGGCGCAATGATTCTTGTTTTCTATCAGGGACTCAAACACTATCGTTCTACCGGGAGCTGATCACATGGGCGCTTTCTCCACCGAGGGCATTGTGCTTCGGCATGCGGATTATCGTGAAAACGACCGCATGCTCACTTTGCTGACCCCGCAGGGCCGCATCGACGCGCTCTCCCGCGGCTGCAAGCGCCCCAAATCCCCCCTGCTCCCCGCCAGCGAAGTGTTCACCTGGGGAAATTACGAGTTCTTCTCCTCCAAGGATCGCTGCGTGGTGGTCAATTGTCTCATTCAGGACAGCTTCTATCCCCTGCGCGAGGATTTTGACAAGCTCGCCTGCGCCGCCTACATGGCCAATGTCTGCGAAGCCGCCGTGCAGCCGGGCGATAACGCGCAAAAGCCCTTTCTGCTGCTGGCACGCGCGCTGGGATATTTGAGCTATCACGATTACCCGCCGCGGCAGGTGCTGTCCGCCTTCCTTTTGCACCTGTCCGCCGCGCTTGGCTATCGGCCGCGCTTCCAGCACTGCGTACACTGCGGCGAGCGCTTTGACACCTCCCGCGGCGCGCTCTTTGACATCGAAGAAGGCGGCACCGTCTGCCCGGACTGCGCGCAGTATGTGCGCCGCAGCAGCGTCCTAAAGCCCATGGAACTAAACTGGCTGGAAGAAGCCCTCAAAGAAGGCGTTAAGGGCACGACCGATCCCGCTCACGCGCCGCTGCCGCTATTGCAGGCATACATCGAAGACCGCATCGAAAAACACATCCCGCCGCTCATGGCGCAATTGTAAGGTAAGGAAAGCATTATGAACAGCAAAGAAGTCAACGAACTCCGCCGCCGCTTTAACATCGACAATACCAACATCACCTGCATCCACGGCTGCTATGTGAACACCAAGAAGGAGATCATCTCACTTTTCAAGCTGCCGCCCATCAACCTGCCGCAGGAGGAAAGCGATAAATACCTGTCGCTTTTCAAAAAGGTGCTGTCCGGCACGCTGGGCAAAAACCTGGTGGACATCGCCTTTGCCAACGAGGACGTGGGCCAGAGCGACGAGCATAAGCTGCTGATGGCGCTGCGCGACACGCACCTTCAGGACGACGACATGGTGCTGGTTTTCTTCCAGCGCATCATTGACGCGCTGCCGCTGACCGACAACGCGCTGATTCTCCTCACCCACGACGCCTACGACGTGCCCTTCCGCCACAAGGATGACAGCCGCGGCGATTCCGAGGAGATGTTCAATTACATCACCTGCGCCGTATGCCCGGTGAAATTGAGCAAGGCGGCGCTGAGCTACTGCCCGCAGGATAACGAATTCCACCCGAACGACCCCGACTGGATCGTGGGCTCGCCGGAGATGGGCTTCCTCTTCCCCTGCTTTGACGAGCGTGCCGCCAATATCTACAACGCGCTTTCCTACACCAAGGACACCGCCGACAACCACATGGAGTTCTCGGCCGCCGTTTTCGGCGCCAATCCTCCGCGTCCCGCCGCCGAGCAGAAGGAAACCTTCCAGGCCATCCTGCAGGATACTTTGGCCGAGGAATGCAGCCTTGAAGTCGTGCAGGCCGTGCACGATCAGATGCGCGAGCGCATCGCCGAGCAAAAGCTGGACAAGGAAGCCGGGCCGCTGAAAATCTCCTCCACCGAGGTCAAAAAGGCGCTGGAAACCTGCGGCGTACCGCAGGAAAAGGTCGCCGCCTTCGAAGAAAAATACCATGAGGAATTCGGCCGCGGCATGGACGTCAACGCCGTCAGCATCGTCGATACCAAACAGTTTGAAGTGCGCACGCCCAATGTCGTCATCAAGGTCGATCCCACCCGCAGCGATCTGGTGGAAACGCGCATCATCAACGGCTCCAAGTACATTTTGATCCGCGCCGACGAGGGTGTGGAGGTCAACGGCGTGAATATCTCCATCCAGCACAATTCATAATTTCTGCCGACAGTACAGCGTAATGCCAAGCGCAGCGACAGCGCCTTCCGTCACAGGAAAGCTCAGCCACACGCCGCGCATGCCAAAGCCTGCCGCCAGGATGAACGCCATCGGC
>JAZQXQ010000175.1:0-11405 GCA_045632965.1 Clostridia bacterium | reverse complement strand
GCATCGACAGAGATGAAGATGCCCTCACAGCCGCGACCGAAAAGCTTCGCGGCTATGCTGCATTTCACGCAATTCACGGCAACTTCCATGATGTATGCGATTTGCTGCCCGAAGGCGTGATGCTTGACGGCGGACTGCTCGATCTTGGCGTGTCTTCTTATCAGCTCGATACGCCCGAACGCGGCTTTTCTTATCATGAAGAAGCGCCGCTTGACATGCGCATGGATCGCTCCAGTGGTGAAACGGCAGCCGAATGGCTGGCACACTGTGATGAGCGCACGATTGCCTCTGCGTTGTATGATTACGGCGATGAGAAATGGGCGGCGCGAATTGCAAAGATCATCAAAGAACGCCAGCAGAAAGCGCCCATCCTGACGACGACGGATCTTGTTGCCTGTGTAGATGCGGCGATCCCCAGGGCTGTGCGCAAAAAGGATGACGGACATCCGGCTCGCCGCACGTTCCAGGCGATCAGAATTGCCGTGAACGACGAGATTGCGCCCCTGCAAAAAGCGCTGGACGACTGGATGAGCCGTATCCGTCCCGGCGGCAGACTGTGCGTGATTACCTTCCATTCGATTGAAGACCGCATTGTTAAGCACGCTTTCCGTACGATGCAGAATCCCTGCACCTGTCCGCCGCAGGCGCCTATTTGCACTTGCGGGAAAAAGCCCATCGGCAAGGTGATGGGCGGCGGCGCGATTCGTCCCACCAAGGAAGAAGTTGCCCGCAATACGCGTTCCCGTAGCGCCACGCTGCGCGTTGTGCAGAAACTGTGAGGTAATTATGACGCTGTATGTTGTAGGAACGCCCATCGGTAATCTGCAGGACATGACGCCGCGCGCAATCGAAACATTAAAGAATGTTTCTTTGATTTGTGCCGAAGACACGCGTGTGACTTCAAAGCTCACGCAGCATTTTTCGATTGATACGCCGATGACAAGCTGTCACAGGCATAACGAACAGGGGAAAGCAGATCAGATCGTCCGCCGCATGCTGGATGAACAGATTGACGTAGCCATTGTGACGGATGCGGGCACTCCGGCGATTTCCGATCCCGGCACGCACCTTGTAAAAGCTGCTGCCGATGCAGGGATAGAGGTCGTCGCCGTTGCCGGTCCCAGCGCCATGGCATGCGCGTTGTCGGTATCCGGCATTGACGTGACGGAGTTTACCTTCCTTGGGTTTATGCCGCGTGAGAAAAAGCCGCTGCGCGAAGCATTGCTGGATGCGGCCGATCGCACACATTGCGGCATCGTGCACGAATCGCCCTATCGCGTTTTGGATTTCATGCGTGTGCTGTCTGATACGCTGCCTGAAGCTTATGTCAGCGTCAGTTGCGATTTGACAAAGCTGCATGAGGTGGCGCTGCGCGGCAATGTTAAAGACGTGCTTGCGCAAATGGAAAGTAATGAAAAGACTGAAAAAGGCGAATACTGCATCGTGATCGACTTCCGCGCTGTTCCCAAGAGAGAAAAGCAGGCAAATGTGAATATTTGCCTCGAAGCGCGATTGCTCGATAAGGTAATCAACGGCTGTGATCTGCGTGAAGCCGGAAAGCAATTGATTGCCGAAGGGGAAAAGAAGAATGCAGTATATGCAGCTTCGCTGCGCCTTAAAGATATGCTGCGCGATGACGATGAATAAAGGAGCGGAAAATGGCTGAAAACGCCTTACTGAAAGTACTGCTTGATGAAGGATCCTATCTTCCTATGGGAGGTGCGATTGACTGCGGCGTTGAAACCGGACTTGGCACTGTACTTTCGCGCCCAGTCAGCATACTTTTGTTTTCGCAACAAATGAAAAGAACTGCGTTGCATAAGATTGCGCAGCTGCTTGATAAAACACTTTCGACAGGTACGCCGCTCATCTTGCTGTTCTCCGATTGCGAAATAAAGGACGAGGCTTTTTCGTGCGGCGTATTCCTGCAAAAGCTGATCAGACTCAGCGGTGTATGTCCGATTGCAGCGCTCGTTGAAAACGAAACAGGAGAAACAGGCAAGAAGATACTTCCCTTTGCCGACTTTGTTGTTTATGCTTCCGGTATGCACGAAGGCACCTGCAGCACCTCACAGGCACTTGATTTACCTGCCGCTGTCGAATACCTGCGTACGCTCCTCTCCTTCCTGCCGCTTAATTGTGCCGAAAGAGCGCCCCTGCTGCAAGTGACAAAGAATAAGCGTGTTGCAGAGGGCGCGAACAGCTTGATCGATATAATTGCTGATTCGCAGGCGCTGTTTGAAATATACCGCGACGCCCATACGCGTGTCTGCTTTGCCCGCATCAACGGCAGAAGCACTGGCGTTCTCTATAGCGAAAACGGCTTATTTCCGCAGCATGCCACGCGATTTATCCAATTTTGTGATTGCTATTCGCTGCCGATTCTCATTGCAACGGATGCTGCGCTTATGCTCAACAGTCAGCAGATGTTCATGTTGGCACAGGCAACGGTTCCCAAATTATGCGTAGGCGATGCAGGCGAAAACCATCCGATGTTTGATTTGTCAATTGGTCTTTGCGACGTTCAAGAAGCGGAATACGACCTGCTCTCAACAAGTCAGACGATCAGAAATGACGTTAGCAATGCTTTTGAACTGCTGTGCGTGAAGCGGGATGTGTTGCCGCCGCATAAACACGGGAATATGCCTGTTTGATTTGGAGGAAGATATGATATTCGGATTATCGTATATCGCCTTTTTTCTGATCATGCTCTGTGCTTTTTTTGCAGGCATCTTGGGTTCTGTGCTTACTATCCTGCTTTCATACGCTGCAAGGAAGAAAGCATTACAAAAGAAGCCTTCCGCACAAGGAAAATCGCTTCGTCAGGAATCGGCATGGCAAAGAAACGCGCAGGATGAGCAGCTATTTAACGGCCGGTAATGTCACTATAGCACCTTTGACATCTTATGTCTTAGGTGCTATAATTCTTTCGTCAGCACCATAACGGGCTGAACTTGCTACAATTTTTCTGATTGACGACAGGTATCTCACCGAACCTGAACGGAGACCACAATGAATAACCGCAAAAGACTGTTTCGCTTGACTGCATCAGCTCTGTTGGTGGCCTTGGTGTTCCTCTTTGGCATGACA
This sequence comes from Clostridia bacterium, assembly GCA_045632965.1. Taxonomy (GTDB): domain Bacteria; phylum Bacillota; class Clostridia; order Christensenellales; family Aristaeellaceae; genus SFMI01. The sequence goes on along the minus strand of JAZQXQ010000175.1, from coordinate 8,315 downwards.
CCACTGGGGCTTATTCCGCTGGGCTTTATCAATATTACTGTCCTTTGCGTGCCGGTAATCATCGGCACTGTAACCTTAGGGAAGAGCGCCGGCCTCATGCTTGGCTTTTGCTTTGGCACGGCAAGCACTTTAAGCATGGTCGGCATGTCGCTGACGCCTCCGTCCGCCTTAGCATCAGCACTCTTTGCCGTTTCTCCGTTGTCAGCGCTTATTATGTGCTACGTTCCAAGGCTGCTTGTTCCGCTTGCGGCTCATGGCATGCTTTTACTTTGCGGAAAGATAAAAACAAGCAATGCTTTGACGCTTTCATTAAGCGCCGTGGCCGGGTCGTTAACGAATACGATCATGTATCTTGGGCTGATGCTTTTGTTTTACGCTGTAAACGACCTTGACGCCGCTTCCGTATTGACGCTGATTGCCGGAACAGGACTGATAGCCGGCGCATGCGAAGCGGCTGCAGCCGCCCTGATTACTGTACCTGTTGTCAAAGCACTTTCCAAGACGCCCATTGGCGTGCATATCGGAGGATAAATATGATTTTTACGATGGATATCGGCAATACAAACATCAAAACCGGACTCTTCAAGGGAAAAGAACTGATTCATTACTGGCGCATGTCCACCAACCGCACAAGCACCAGCGACGAATATGGCATGCTTGTGACCAATCTTTTCCGCAGTGCGGGATTGAGCACCGATCAGGTGACGGGCATCATGATTTCCAGCGTTGTGCCTTCGATCAATTTCACGATCGAGCACATGTGTAATGATTATTTTGGCATTACGCCCAAATTCGTGGCCCCCGGCATTAAAACCGGCATCAATATTCAGTACGACGATCCGAGGGCTTTGGGTTCCGACCGTATCTGCAACGCTGTGGCAGCACAGGCATATTACGGCGCTCCCTGTATCTTTATTGACTTTGGCACGGCGACTACCTTTGGTGTGGTTGACGCCAAAGGCGCTTTTATCGGCGGCAGCATTTGCACCGGCATTAAGCTGGCAAGCGACGCCCTTGTGCGCGGCACCGCTAAATTGCCGAACTTTGAACTGGTCAAGCCGGAAACCGTCATCGGAAAGAACACCATCACCAATCTGCAGTCCGGTATGATCTTTGGTTATGTCGGACAAGTGGAATATCTGATCAAGAAAATGAAGCACGAGCTTGGTCGCGAAGATACCGTAGTGGTTGCCACCGGCGGTATGTCGCGCATGATCGCTGCAGAAACAAAGACCATTGATCACATCGACGGATTGCTGACGCTCAAGGGACTTAGGCTGATTTACGAGAGAAACGCGGAAGCGTAAAATAATATACATCGGAGAAAGTGATTTATGCAAACGATTAAAGTAGGCTTTCTGGGGTGCGGAAATATCGGCGGCGGCGTCTGGTCGTTGCTTGAAGACATGCGTGCAGATATTGCACGCTGTTTTCACATTTCTTTTGAAGTCAAGAAAATGCTGGTGCGCGCGCTGGATGAAAAGCGAGCGGTAGAGGTACCGCTGCATCTTTTGACAACGGACGCTTCGGAGATTATCAATGATCCCGAAATCTCCATGGTGTGTGAATTTATGGGCGGAGAGCAGCCTGCTGCGCAGCTGATGCTGTCTGCGCTGAAGGCCGGAAAACACGTTGTAACTGCCAATAAAATGGCGCTGAGCCTTCATTGGCAGGAATTGCATGAAGCCGCTTCGGCGCACGATGCAGCCTTGTATTATGAAGCTTCCGTCTGCGGCGCCATCCCGGTCATTCGCTGCATCCGTGAATCTATGACCGGCAGCCGTATCGACCAGGTAAGCGGCATTGTGAACGGCACAACAAATTACATCCTTTCGCAGATGGCTGAAAACGGCCTGTCCTACGCCGATGCGCTGAAGCAAGCGCAGGAACTCGGTCTGGCAGAGCCTGATCCCACAAGCGACGTGGAAGGTCATGACGCAGCTTACAAGCTTTGTATTCTGTGTGCGCTGTGCTTTGGCAAATATATTCATCCGCTTGAAATCACTCGTCAGGGAATCAGCGCGGTGGATATCAAAGACATCCTGCTTGGCAAACAGCTGGGACTGCATCTAAAACTGATTGCCAATGCGAAAAAGACAGAGGAAGGCATTTCCTGCAGTGTATCGCCCACCTTTGTTTCGTCTGCCAACCAGCTTTCGCATGTAAGCGGCGCATTTAACGGCGTTCTGTTGCACGGTCATTCCTGCGATGATATTTTCCTTTATGGCCGCGGCGCCGGCGCTTTGCCGACCGCCAGCGCTATCGTCGGGGATATGATCCAGGCTGCGCAGCTTGACGCAAAACTGCAGTTGAATAACACTTTTGAAAAATGCAGTGCATCTCATGCATCCGTCGCAAAGTATTATATCAGATTGCCCAGGGGGGCAGAGGCTGAAACAATTGCGGCACTCTGCAAGGATACGGCAGTTCTTCACACCCTGGAACTTCAGGGAACAACATACCATGTGCTGCTGACAAAGCCGCTGGACGGTGATTCGCTTGCTGCGCTTCGCCTTGAAATCAGCAAGTATGCTCAAGAAATGCCTGTGTGCTGGCCGTGCGAGGGCGATGTATGAAACGCGGCGTCTCGTTTGGCACCATAGCTATGATCCTGATTGCCTGCATAGCCCTTACAGCGACGTTTTGCGTTATTCTGACAATCCGCAAGGATGAAGGCGATCTAACGATGGATGCCGAAAAGCTGCTTGCATCGGTTTCAGAATTGATGGCTATGTCTCAGCGCCATGTAGGAGAGGATGATACGCGGCTCGAGATTGGCGTTACGGTCACCGTTGCTCCCGTTTCCAATGTGCAGGCTGCCGCTCCGCAGGCAACAAACAGCACGGCCAATGAGAAAGAGAACCGGGCAGTTCCTGCTCCTGCCGCAACAAATGTCCCTGATGATCATCATACCGTTACCATGACGTTTGGCGGGGTGATTGCTTTTGAAAGCGCGGTCCTTGAAGGGGCTTACCGAAAAGCAGAAGGCGCTTACGCATACGATGAAATCTTCTCAGGTATCTCATCGGCTGTACATGCAGATTTGAATTTCGCCATTCTCGAAACGTTGTTCTCTTCCGAAAAGATTACGCAGAAGGATCTTCTTGCGCCGACTGCCAGTGTGGAAGCATTAACTACCGCCGGCTTTGACACGATGGTTCTTTGCACGCAAAACGCACTTGCCGGCGGAGAGAATAGCGTACAGGAGACGATCGAATGTTTATCCGGCAATGGTTTTACAACCGCTGGCCTGTATAATGCAGACAAATATCAGCCATTTGAAATGCTGCCGATCAACGGACTTCAGATCGCTGTTCTGAGCTATACAGAATCACTGTCTGCAGCCAGCACAAAAGCCGTTCCGGATCAAAATACACAAAACGCCATGATCCGCAGATTTGATTTTGAAGCTGCAAAAACCGACATTGCAGCAGCACGGATGCAGGGCGCTGATACCGTGATTGTTTTCCTGCATTGGGGGGCAGATGAAGCTTCCGAGCCCACAAGCGCACAGAAAGCAACAGCGCAGTTGCTTTGCGACGCCGGTGCAGATTTGCTGCTTGGTTATAACTGCCGCAACGTGCATCCTGTTGAAATGCTTACGTCTGCCGTCGATCCTGAGCATCGTATGCTGACGGCTTGGTCGCTTGGCACGCTGCTTTCGGAAGACAGAGATACACGCGCGGTTGTCTCCGGCATCTTGCTGCATGTGCAGTTAACGCACAACAGCGCTACGGGGCGTATTGTTTTTGACAAAATCGAGTATACGCCCACTTACTGCTGGCGGCAGGAAGAAAACGGCGTGTATCCGTATCGTGTGGTTCTCAGCAACCAGAGCGTCCCTGAAGGCATGATACAAAAGCAGCGCGAGATTATCGCGCGCTCCCTTGTGCTCATTCAAAACACAATGAATAAAGGCATCGCCCAGCAAAGGTGATGCCTTTCATTTTTGAGTTTTTAGCGGTAGTAGCGGTTGATCGGCTTGATAACCTTGCGACGTGCTTTTTTGCTGCGGAAACCAAAGAGGCTGCGGATGCCTTTGATAAGCAGATAGATAATCGCGGCAAATACCAGCAGAACCATCAGCGTTTCGACAGTAAAGCGGGGGAAGGGATTTTCATCGTTCAGCGAATTTGCAATAATCTCATCCAGAGACGGGACGGACAGCTTTCGCTTTTCGATGCTGCGGGAAGCAATCAGCTGATACTCAATCGGCTCGCCGGCCTCGGGATAATATGTCAGCGTACCCATCAGTTCGCCTGCGGTGATCGGCGCGACAAAATCACGTACATATTCAATCGTGACAAGATCGTTGAAATTGGCCGCCAGATAGTCCACACGATTTTTCATCGTCACGATGGAATCGTCAGCACCGGTATCAAGCTTATTGAGAATCAGTTCAAGCTGGCCGAGCCCTTCGTCTGCAAGATCATACTTGGAGATCTCAAGCACCTTGGGAGCAAGCTGATACAGCTCGGATACCGAAGTACGCACATACTGCGTAAAGCCGTACTCCATCAGCATTTTGGTATCGCTCCAGCATGCCTTGTAGCTGGGAGCGTAGAAAACGACAGAAATAAACTCCACGCCGTCTTTTTCAGCGGAGCCGACAAAACAGTAGCCGGCGGCGCTGGTATAGCCGGTCTTTACACCGTTGGCATATTCGTAATAAGAGGAATTGGTGGGATCACCGAAAAAGTCATGCGTGCGGCATGTCAATACGCGCGCGCGGTAAATATTGCTCTTGGGCAGGGTATAGGTCGTAGCCGCTGCCATCGACTGGAAGTTTTCATTCTGCATGGCTTCGCGTGCGATCATAGCCATGTCACGCGCCGTTGTGTAATGGTTTGTATCATGCAAGCCGTTCGGATTGGCAAAGTGTGTGTTTGTGCAGCCAATGGACGCCGCGTACTGATTCATCAGAGAAACAAAGGCTTCGTTGCTGCCGGAAATGGTCTCTGCAATTAGATTTGCCCCTTCATTACCCGAGCGCACCATAGTGGCGTAAAGCAGATCTTCAAAGTAAATCTCTTCGCCTTCCACCAAAGGAATGGTGGATGAATCTGCAGGGATCATCAGGCTTGTTGCAGTGGTGGTCACCTTTTTGTTCAGATCGCCCATCAGCAATCCAAGGTAAACCGTCATAATCTTGGTCGTGGACGCGGGGAACATACGAAGGTCTGCATTCTTTTCAAATACAACAAGACCAGTGTTTTTTTCAATCAGTATAGCAGCTTGCGCCTGCAAGTCCGCTATGTTGAGATTCTCCGGATGTGCGCTGTCGTAATCCGTATCGGTAGCCATGGCGGGCACACACAAAAGCACTGACAGCAATACTACCGTCAGAAGACATATCAGCTTTTGCGATGTTTTGTACATGCTTCCTCCATTTTGAAATGAAATAACAATTTATTATATCACAAGCGGCAAGAAAAGTACAGCGGCGAGCGTCGCGCGCAAGATGGATGGTATTTCCTCAGTCTATAATAACGGGGCGCGCTCTGTACAGTGCGCCATAGGGCTGACTGGCGCCAAGGCACCACAGGTCATCCGCGCGCCGATCAAGTTTTTGCATGTCAGTCAAATCATTTGCGGGCAAGCGATGGTAAAGTTTCAATTCGCTTTTGCTAATGGCATGGATCAGGTCCGACGCTTGTTTCCTGAAGCCAAGTACATATGCATAATCAGGCAGCGCGGGAATCTCACTGGCCTTGGTTTCTGTCAGGACATGCGCCAGCAGTCTGTTGATACGCGCATAGGTATAGCGTTTGGTTTTTACGGAAAGCACCATTTCATCGCGCGTATGGGCATTGGCAGCAATTTCAAGGCGATTCTCAATTCCTTCGGACAAGTCCGGAAGCTGAGAAAAATCATCATGCCGCAGCCTCCAGCGCAAAAGCGTATCAAGAGGCTTATATTGCTGCACAGCATTGTTTTGATATGCCCGCTCAAGCACCTGATACGCCGCATCCGGCATACTGCCTTTAACAGCAGCTAAGTCGCCACGCTGAAAGGCAGCACGCACCGCTGAAGCCGACGGCAATGCAAACGAACTCTCTTGAAACGTTTGCGCATGATAATCGCCGCGGCGCTCAATGGGATAAAAGTCAAAGCATGCGTTCGTTTTTTTGCAAGCTCGCAAATAGCAAACAGCAAGCGATGTATTGGGCAGCGAGAAAATGCGTTCATCTGCTTCAAGACACGCTGCAAGCGCTTTTCCCTGAGCGCTTGGATAAGAAAGCCCCTGTTGCATATACTGGTGGAGAAGCGAAGTAAATTCATCCGTCGGCTGATCGAGAAGATCGGCAGCGGATAAAAGAAACGGCAAGCCTTCCGGCTCAATGCCGAAGCTGAGAGCATCCGTACAGCCCGTTTTTCTAAGTATTTCAATACTACCAAGCGCAAATTTTTCTGCGTCGCAGACTGAAAAAGCATAGGGGACGCCAAGCACCGCATCCGCTCCGCAGCGAAGCGCCATTTCCGCCCTGTCATGCGGCGTGAGCAAAGAAGGCATGCCGCGTTGCGTAAAGGACATGCTCATAACGCAGATGACAAAATCTGCCTTGCTCATTTCTTTGGCTTTTTTAAGCTGCCATTCGTGTCCTTTGTGGAAAGGATCATATTCCGCAATGACGCCGCAAACTCTCATGATTTCCAAACCGTTTCTGTAGATTGCGGAAAATCCGCTTATATCATAATACTATACATTTTCTCATTTGTCATCCGAAAACTAAAACTTGACAAAGATGCAAACTGGGGGTATACTTTTTGCATCTTGAGATGAAGGCGGACATGCCGCCGCGAAGGCTTTGCAGAGATCGTGTGTCACCGGCTGAAAGCACACGTAAGGACGACGCGGATGGATACCACCGCCCGATCAGGCGGGATGCGCCCGTTATTGCGCTGAATGAGTGGTTTTCAACAAATAGGGTGGAACCGCGGATGTGTATGAGCATTCGTCCCTGTACAGTAGGGATGGATGTTTTTTATTTTGAAGGAGGAAGAAAAAATGATTCTCACGCTCAAGGGTGAAAAGAGAGAGTTTCAGGATGGCCTGAACCTGCTTGAAATTGCCGGCCAGATCAGCCAGCAGTTGAAGAAGGACGCGCTGTGCGCGCGTGTGGACGGCACCGTTGTTGAGCTTTGGCATGTGATCAATCACGACTGCGAAGTGGAATTCCTGACTTTTGCGGATGATGACGCCAAGCGCGTGCTGCGCCATACCGCTTCCCACGTGCTGGCGGAGGCCGTCAAGAAGCTGCGTCCCAATGTGAAGCTTGCCATCGGCCCTGCGATTGACAACGGCTTCTATTATGACTTTGATACCGACGAGCCCATCACCAATGAGCTGCTGCGCGATATCGAAAAGGAAATGCAGCGCATTGTCAAGAAAAATGATCGCGTTGAGCGTTTTGAATTGCCCCGTACCGAGGCGATTGCGCTGATGGAAGAGCGCAATGAGCCTTACAAGGTAGAATTGATCAATGATCTGCCCGAAGATGCGATCATCTCCTTCTATCGCCAGGGTGATTTTATTGACCTGTGCGCCGGTCCGCACCTCATGTCCACAGGCAAGGTGAAGGCCTTCAAGCTGACCAGCCTCGCCGGCGCTTACTGGCGCGGCAGCGAAAAGAACAAGATGCTGCAGCGCATTTACGGTACGGCTTTCTATGATAAGGCTGAGCTGGAAGAATACATCAAGCAGCAGGAAGAAGCCCGCAAGCGCGATCATAACAAGCTGGGCCGTGAATTGGAGTATTTCACCACCGTTGAGTCTATCGGTCAGGGTCTGCCTATTCTTTTGCCCAAGGGCGCGCGTGTGATTCAGCTGCTTCAACGCTGGATCGAAGATGAAGAACAGAAGCGCGGCTATCTTCTGACCAAGACTCCCCTGATGGCCAAGCGCGTGCTGTACAAGTTTTCCGGCCACTGGGATCATTATCTGGACGGCATGTTTGTGCTGGGCGATCCGCACGACGAAGAAAAGGAATGCTTCGCTCTGCGTCCCATGACCTGCCCCTTCCAGTATCAGGTGTTCCTCAATCGTCAGCGTTCCTACCGCGATCTGCCCATGCGTCTGGGCGAAACTTCCACGCTGTTCCGCAATGAAGATTCCGGCGAAATGCACGGCCTGATCCGTGTGCGTCAGTTCACCATTTCCGAAGGCCATCTGGTGCTGCGTCCCGATCAGCTGGAAGAGGAGTTCAAGGGCTGCCTGGAGCTGGCAAAGTACTGCCTGGATACCGTGGGCATGCTGGAGAACTGCTCCTTCCGCTTCTCCCAATGGGATCCTGCCAAGGCCGGCATCAAGTACG